>CAZVSF010000121.1:4908-9371 GCA_964630195.1 uncultured Lentisphaeria bacterium | reverse complement strand
AGGATGTACATCCGAGAAGAACCGTCACCATACATAATACCAAAATTCACATCCTTGGCTTTTCGTCTCTGATCATCATTCACACCGAACAGATCCGTGCCAAACACATGAGCAGCTGTCGCAGTGTGTATGTCTTCCCCATTTTTAAAGGCTTCGATGAGACGCTGATCCTTTGAGTACTGGGCCATCAAACGCAGCTCGATCTGTGAATAATCTGCAGCCAGGATCTTCCAGCCACTCTCCTGAGGTCGAAATGCCTTGCGAATATCACGACCCATTTCGGTTCTCACCGGGATGTTCTGAAAATTCGGATTTGTTGAACTCAAACGCCCTGTGGCAGCAATGGTCTGGTTGAAACTGGAATGAATACGCTTGGTTTCCTCGTGAATGAGCAAGGGCAATGTATCCGTATAGGTTGATTTGAGCTTGGCCACCTGCCGATAATCCAGCATATATCGAGGGATAGCATGATCTTTGGCCAGTATTTGCAGCACATTCACATCTGTTGAATAACCTGTTTTTGTCTTACGAATGGGCTTGATCCCTTTTTTCTCAAAAAGTATTTCGGCGACCTGACGAGGTGAGGAAACATTAAATTCTTCCCCAGCTTCTTCAAAGATGGCCTTCTCCAGACGATTCAGCTCCGCTCCCAGACTTTCAGACATATCATTGAGAATCTTTGCATCAACAAAAGTACCCTCGCGCTCCATATCCATCAGCACAGGTATCAGGGGCAGGTCTATTTCGTCCAGTACAGAATTGAGCCCATCAGTTGAAATCTTTTCTGACAGAATTTCATAGAGTTGAAAGGAAATATCAGCATCCTCAGCTGCATATTCACTGATGACATCAAGGGTAACCAGATCCATGGTGATCTGCTCCTTCCCCTTGCCGATCAATGCTTCAATATGAATGGGATCAATACCCAGATACTGGACACTGAGATCATTCATGCCATAGCCCCGCCCCCCCGGATTTACCAGATATCCTGCAATTTGGGAGTCAAATCCCACACCGGCGACCTCGATGTCGTAGCTCTTCAATACCGAGAGATCAAATTTGAGATTGTGACCCGTTTTTTTGATTGATTCTGATTCCCAGAAAGGTTTGAGCTCATTTAAAACAATACCGATATCATCCGATGTAAAGCAGCCATCGGGCGGATTGGGATATTTAACCGCCACATAAACGGCTGCATTGGCTTCCCAGGCAAAGGACAAGCCTACAATTTCCGTCGTGAGAACGTCCAGACTGGTGGTTTCAAGGTCAAAAGCTACCATGGGCTTGGTTTTCAGTGTTTCTACCAGCTCAATAAGTTCAGGGATATGTTTTACCACCGTATAATTTCTTGATCGCTTCGCTTGTGCTGGTGCCTCACCGGCGTCATACAACACCCTGACCTCATCCAGGGGTTTCATCAGGTTGAACAGCTCAAATTCCTGGAATACAGCCCGCGCCGCATCTATATCCATGGCAGCAATGCGGATATCTTCCCAATCCGGCATATCTTCCATATCGGTTTTGATGGTGACCAGTTCTCTGGAGAGCAAGGCTTTTGCTTTGTTCTCCTCCAATTTGAGCTTCAATTTTGGATTTTTTACATCTTCGATATGTTCGTAAAGCTCAAGCATGCTGCCATGCTCATTTATCAATTTAACAGCTGTTTTTGGACCCACACCAGGGACGCCGGGGACATTGTCAGAGGCATCACCCATGAGACCCAGCAGATCGATGATCTTCTCCGGCGGAACCCCCCACTTTTCTTCAACATATTCCGGGGTCCAGGACTTGTTATCTTTTGGATTCACGATGGATACTTGCTCGTTCACCAACTGTGCAAAATCCTTATCGCCGGACAGTACCTTTACTTCGAAGCCCTCTTTAGCTGCCATTTTTGAAAGCGTTCCAATGATGTCGTCAGCTTCAAAGCCCTCCCGTTTCAAATAGGGGATATTGAGCTTGGTAACCACATCATCGATGACAGGGAGCTGTGCCGCAAGCTCATCTGGCATTTTTTCCCGGGTAGCCTTGTACTCGGGATATTGAATATGCCTGAATGTCTTCTCTTTGGTATCCATGACAACAGCCAGATATTCAGGATTCTCCCGAGTCATGAGTCTCAACATGGCGTTCATAAAACCATATATGGCACTGACCAACTGGCCTTTCGAATTGATCAGGGGGTTACGAATAAAGGCAAAATGAGATCTATAGACCAGAGCTGAGCCGTCTATTAGATAGATAGTTTGAGGTTTTTTATTGTTCATTGAGGATCCCGTTTTTCTAAAGAAATAGTGAAATCATTATTGAGAATCAAAGACATCCAGAAATTCTTGGGGGTTCGAAACTGGAATTTCACTATGCCTATAATCAGAAATATTTCTAGTAATGATACGTTCGAGTTCTTGACCTTCTGCGCTAAAATATTGTAACGCATCCTCAAAATCCGTAAACTTTGAATTGAGTGCCAGATCAACGTGTCTATCTGTTAATGGAATTACATCAAGTATGATTCGCAAATTTCTGAGATTAGACCGTGCTATATCTTTATTTTTTATCTTGCTTAGGAGATAATAAAGATTGGCAAAGACCACTGCCGTTGTGCATCCCTTAATCTCATGTTGTTCACAGAGAGTCAAAACTCTAGCCGAATGGACAAAGAAGGGCTCACGCCGAGCTAAAACATCAAGAATGATATCTGAATCAATAAAAGCTGTTTTCATTTTAGATATTTCTCTGCCAGATATTTTCCATAATCTTGTTTAAGATCATAGTTTGAGTCTAATTCAATTATCCCGGAAAGCCCCTTTACAATGGGGCTTATCTGTTTCTCTTCATCTATCTGATCTGATGTGAGGTAACTAAAGTATTGTTCTACCAGGCTTGAAAGGCTTGTCTGATGATGTTTTGCATATCGCTTCGCAGCTGCAATAGTGCTTTCATCAATGCTTAACGTGAGTTTTTTTGCCATACCTACTCCATTCTATACGTGTTAATATATAGTTATCAATACGTATAGTCAATTTTATTTGATTACTGAGTTCTTATCGCCACAAAGACGCGAAGACACGAAGTTACACAACCTTTTTTTATCATACTTTGTGGTTTTGTGACTTGGTGGCTCAGTTTATAGACACGAAGCATATAACTCATAGGGACCAGCGTCCTGGACGTGAACCTTTATAATACTTCCTATATCATGGATTCCAGAGACGTAGACTACCTGATCTATCTCAGGGGCATCCCAAATACTACGACCAATCATTTGACCTTCATTGTCAGGGTCTGCTGTATCGATGATCACATCTATATCTGTACCAATGAGATCCAGGTTCTTGTTATACGAAATACTATGCTGGAGATCCATGATCTTATCCATGCGATCGATCTTGACATCTTGAGGCACATCATCCTCAAGTTCAGCTCCGCTGGTGTCCTCTTCCTCTGAATACATGAAAACACCCAGACGGTCAAATTGGATCTCTTCAAGAAAGTCCAGGAGTGTGTCGAAGTCTTCTACCGTCTCACCTGGGAAGCCAACGATGACCGAGGTCCTCAATTTGAGCTGCGGTATCTCCTGACGAAGCTCCAGAAGTAGACGCCGCAAACCATCTGCATCCAATCCACGCTTCATGGCGGTCAGCATCTCAGTGGATGCGTGCTGGACAGGAATATCCAGATAAGGCAGGATGCGTTTTGCCTGTTTAAAGACAGGAATAAGCTTTCTGGAAAAATGGGAAGGGTGTGCATAATGCAAGCGGATCCATTGCAGGCCCTCAACTTCATCCAATTGACTCAACAATTCATGGAGATATCGCTTGGGGCGTAGATCCCAACCATAAGTGGTTGTATCCTGACCGATCACCATCATTTCTTTGACACCTCTGGCCACCAGCGAGTTGGCTTCAGCAATAAGTGAATCCACGGTCCTGCTGCGCTGTTTGCCACGCATGAGAGGGATGGCACAAAAGCTACAGACATTATCGCAGCCTTCACTGATCTTCAGATAGGCATAGTGACGAGGTGTCAGCAATTTCCTGCGGTGGTCTGGATCATCTGCCAGATGAGGCTTGGATACGATATAGTCAAATATTCGTCGAAAGTCTTCCGTGACAAAGAACTTGTCGACTTCAGGCATTTCTCGGGTTAACTCTTTCTTGTAACGTGCTGATAGACAGCCTGCTACGAGCAATTCTTCAAGCTTTCCATCTGTCTTGAGCTGGGCTGCCTGGAGAATGACTTCCACGGATTCCTGTTTGGCATCTCCGATAAAACCACAGGTATTGATAATGATGGTGCTGGCATCTTCTGCCTCCTCCACCAACTGGATTCCTGCAGACTCCAGCCCCCCTGCAATGATCTCGCTATCCACAGTATTCTTCACACAACCCAGGCTGATGATATGGATTTTCTTATTTTCCATGTAAATATTCCCTGATACTTCTTTTTCCCTCGCAGGGATC
>CAZVSF010000121.1:0-4808 GCA_964630195.1 uncultured Lentisphaeria bacterium | reverse complement strand
AATCTATCAGTATAGACCGGTTAGGAAACGACTTCGAATAAGGCCTGCACATAACTTGCTGCATCAAAATTCTGTATATCTTCTTTCTGCTCACCAATACCAATATACTTCACAGGAATATCCAGGATATGGTGAATAGCAATGGCGATGCCCCCTTTGGCAGTCCCATCCAATTTCGTGAGAAACAAGTGATCTACAAGCGTAACCTCAGAAAATTGACGCGCCTGTATAAGACCATTCTGACCCGTTGTGGCATCAATGGTCAACAGAGTTTCGTGCGGGGCCGAGGGAATTACCTTTTTAACAACGCGTTGGATCTTATCCAGTTCGATCATGAGATTCTTCTGGGTATGCAATCTGCCCGCCGTATCAATGAGAACCACATCTATGCCGCGCTGTTTGGCACTTTGAAGGGCATCATAGACCACCGAGCTTGGATCTGCAGCCTCTTTCTTGGTTAGTTCAGCACCTGATCGATCTGACCAGACCTCAAGCTGTTGAATGGCCGCGGCGCGAAAGGTATCGCCGGCGACCAGCAATACGCTTTTACCCTGACTGGTATAATGGTAGGCCAATTTGCCGATAGAGGTCGTTTTTCCAGTACCGTTCACACCAACTACGAGAATGACGTGTGGTTTTTCAGCAGCTTGCTCCTCCATGGGTTCGACTTCCATGCGGCGAATGATGTCAGATCTTAGAAACTCAACGACAGAACCCATCTCAACCACTTGATTAAGAGGGAAATTTTTACGCAGATCCTCAATAATTTCCAGGGACAGTTCAACCCCGATATCAGCCGAGATCAAAAGTTCTTCAATCTCTTCCAACATCTCTTCAGTTAGTGGTACAGAGCCGGTAAATATCTTACTGATCCGGTTATTAAACTGCGTACGCGAACGACTCAGTCCTTGCTTCAGTCGATTAAATGCAGACGAAAAGATCATGGTTTAACGTTTCTCCAGAAAATAAGGTGACTCAGAAATTAGGCAGGATTCTTAATATCTATCAAATACAGATGGTAATAGCGTTTAAGATAATAGAAGAGGGAGATAGCACCGATTATCACAGTGGCATACAGAAGATAATCTGCCCAGGGGTATAGTTTAAAAATCATCAAGATGAAGGTAATGCTGGTAAGAAAGATGGACCACTTCCCCGTTCTGTTTGCCTGCATCTCACGTTTTGAGTCTTTACTCACCAGATAACCCAATCCAAAGATGAGCAGTTCTCTAATAATAATAAAGGCAACAAACCAACCTGGCACAGCTTCAGAAACAGGTCGGGCAAAGAAGAGTACCCCAAAAATAACGACCTTATCTGCAATGGGATCCAGGAATTTCCCAAAGCGGCTCACCTCATGGTAAGAACGTGCAAACCACCCATCAAGATAGTCGGAGAAAATGGCCAGGATCATCCAGAACACCGCCCACATGGGAAAGTCAGCCAACACCCCATTCCATGTATCCAGAAGATAAACCAGGGGAAATACCATGAAGGCTCTGGCCAATGAGGTCACATTCGCAGCGGTAAGAAACTTTTTCATGGTTGCCATGGTTGCCATTCTTTATCTAAACCTAACTCCATAATCTTTTATTTCAAAGTTGGGGTCAGAAATAAGTTCCTGAGTCAGACCAACTCTGGTTGTTTTCCCATCCATAAGACAGATTATATCCGAGGATTGTCTTATAAAATCATAGTTATGCGAGATGACAATAACGCTGCCATCCCGGGCGATCAAATTATGTAATTTTGATAGAAGCACCATATTTTCTTTTGCCGTAATGCCGATCTCTGGTTCATCCAGAATGAGATGTGCAGGTTCCAGGTAAAATACACATACCAGAGCCATCCTTCTCCGTTCACCACCGCTCATGAGGAGAAATGGAAAACGAAGCAATCCTTCAGGATTCGAGAATCCCAGTTCTTCCATGAGCAGGCATAGTTTTGTCTCATCGATCTCCTGGGAAAGCAGCTCCCCAAGCTGTTCGACCACATTTTCTGCGAACAGGAAACGATCCAGATGTTGCGGTAAATAGTACCACCTTTGCCCTTTATGATTCACCGATGCCTCAGCCAGAGATTCACCAAAAGTGCTTTTACCGGAGCCATTTTTTCCGATGATACAGGTGTAACCTTCACCGCTGAGGCTGATTTCTGGTGACACCAGTCTGAAGGTGGACCCATCGCCATACGCTTTACTCAATGCAGGAATGGTGAGCTTCACAGGGTTTCCAGTCCAATGGTCGCTTCATCCAGCTTGAGTACATGTGTCCCCCATTCCAATTCAGAAAGGAACTGGGTTGCGTGAAGAATGGTCCTACCAGATTGGTGGGCCTGCTGAAGATAGCTTTTTAGCAGGCTGGCTCTATCCTGATCCAGATATGAGCTGGGTTCATCCAGTATGAGTAAGCCTGCAGGGGACATCATGAATTGAGCCAGAGCAAGGGCCTGTCTCTCACCACCCGATAGGCTTTCAACACTTCTATGCAGGAATTGCTCCAGCCCAAGCTGCCTGAGGATGCTCACATTATTATCATCTGAAAGAGATGCTCCCTGATAGCTCAGCTCTTCACCAACGGTTTCAGAAAAGAACAGGTCCTCGATCTGCTGTGATAAATAGGCAATTTGATGCTTCTTGATCGCATCAGGATACCCTGCTCTCACAGGGGTGTCATTCACCAGAATTTCACCGTTTTGCTGTTGGACAAGACCAAGAATGAGCTCTATCAGACTGCTTTTCCCACACCCATTCCCACCGATAAGGGTCACAAAGGATCCCCTGGGAATACACAGGTTCAGATCCTCAAAGATATCTTTTTGAAATTCTTTCCAGCGGAAGGTGAGTGCCAGATTTTTGATATGGATATGGCACGCCATGCTGTTATTTCTCGCGCTGGATATTGAAATCGATGAATTGGGTCATGGAGTGTTTTATGGGCGAGTCAGGGAATCCCTCCAGAGACGCCTTGGCTTTATCCGAATACTCCTGGAGTCTTTGTTTGGTGTATTCCAGTCCACCATAGTTGTTGATAAACTCAAGAACATACTGCTGAATCGCTTTATCGCTGCCCCGTTTGATGTTGCGCTTAAATGCTCTTTGTTCCTGCTTGTCGCACTGCTGCAGGGCGTGTATCAGGGGCAGGGTAACCATATTGTGCTTCACATCAAGACCGATAGGTTTGCCAACGGATGCCGCCCTACCCTCAAAATCAAACAGATCGTCTTTGATTTGAAATGCGATGCCAAAATTTCTGCCATATTCGTAAAGCGCATCCCACACAACCTTATCGTCTGAAGTTGTCATGGCACCCAGCTTACAGCCCGTTGCCAGAAGCGAGGCAGTTTTATCCTCGATCATATCGTAGTAGGCTGCTTCAGTCATCGTATCTGACCTGGCTCTGTCTATCTGATCTATCTCGCCAGTCACGAGCTTATCGGCAGTGTTGGCCAACAACTCCAACATTTCGGGATGTTTTAATGCTACCATTTTTACCAGTGCTTTCGAAAACAGATAATCTCCAATAAGCACACTGATTTTATTGCGCCAGATAGAATTGATACTGGGCAAGCCCCGTCGGGTCTCCGCTTCATCAACCACATCATCATGCACCAGCGTGGCTGTGTGCAATACTTCCACCAATGTGGCAGCAGAATATGTCTGCTCGTTGCATTCTCCATTCAGCTTTGCCGAAAGCAAGAGTAGCATAGGCCGCATCTTCTTGCCCTTCTGGGCGATAACGTACTTCATGACCTGATTGATCAGGAACACGTGGGATTTGAGAGAATTCTCAAAATAATGCTGAAAGCTATTTAACTCAGCCTGAATAGGCCGGAGCAGATCATCCAAGGAAATCTTCAAGCAACTCGTCCTCTTTATTTATTCCCTCAGATTCTATCTCTTCATCCTGGTTTTCCTGCCTCTTCTGCTTCACCAGTTTCGCGACGAGTATACTCACCTCGTATAGCAGGATCATTGGCATGGCAACACCCAGCATGGTAAAAGGGTCAGCGGGTGTAAACACGGCTGACAGGAGCAGAATGGCAAGATAGGCAAATTTCCTGATACGTCGCAGAATATTGGGAGTGACCATGCCGATCTTGGCCAGAAGAAATACGACGACAGGAAGCTCAAATGCCATGCCTGTGAACAGGATCAGAATGGTGATATAATTCAAATAGTCAGTGATGGTCACATAGTTTACCAGACCTTCCAATCCATAATTCAGAACGGCAAAAAATTTCAGTGACCAGGGAATCATGACAAAATAGGAAAACAGTGAACCCACTACAAAACACACTATCGTCACAATGATAAGCAGGGGTGCAAAAGTACGCTCATCTTCCAGTAAACCGGGTGCAATAAAGCGCCAGATCTGGTGGATGATTACCGGTAACGAAAATACGATTCCCAGAACGACAGCGACGCGCATTTTTGCTAGAAAAACACCAAGTATGGTTGTGTTCAGGAGATCCAATTTTGGTTCGGTTTGTTCGATGGGAAGACTTAGAATATAGATCAGTTGATTCGAAAATATAAAACCGATCACCGCAAATAGCAGGATGCTGCTGAACGCTTTTATAACTCGCCACCTCAACTCTTCGAGGTGATCAAGCAGGGGCATTTCGCTATTATTTGATTCTGACATAGTCGGTTAAGATAAAAGGATTAAAGGTCAGAAAAACCTCAATTGAAAGAATTGCAAACAATTCTATAATGACAATTATTTAAGCCATTTCCAATCGATATTAATTCCAGAAGTTTCTCAAGAAGAGCTGTAATTGACTGTATTTGAGTGGGTTACGGTATA
>CAZVSF010000120.1:3815-9406 GCA_964630195.1 uncultured Lentisphaeria bacterium | reverse complement strand
AAGACAATGCTCTGCATTCCGCATGTAAATTGAAATGCTCCTTGAGCTGAGACCCCGGTTACTTTGGCACCATCATCATCACCGGACCATGTGCTTAGCGCCAGTCTCATTGCTGACAATTTCACGGCTCCTGTCAACTGATACACACTGGTGGAAGAAAAAACAGGATCCCAGATTCGCTCCTCGATCAATTCGTGGGTTTCCAAACCTACCTGAAAAATTCCCCGATGATACCACATATCAATTTTTGGAAAAAGAGCTGATTTACCAATACTCTTGACACCGAAAACAAGGTGATAGTTTTCCCCACGCAACTCCGGGAAAGTAAATTCTGCAAACTGCTTAGCTCTTTTGTTACCCCCATATAATTTGGAAATATACCCCACCTTTGCTGCTGCAGCTCCTAACCCAAAAAGAGGGAATCGATGACCCAGGTATGACATGGATGCCAGCGATTTTCGCTCTCCCCTGGTCCAATCCCAGACACCAGCCTGAAACCAGGCAAATAGCTCAGATCCCATTAAAGTAGAATCTTGATTAGTCCATTGAAAACTACCATCCCAGCGTTTTGAATGGACCTGGGGGTCATCATCATATTGCCAGACCAAATTACTATCCTGGACGATCATATAGAGCGGGTTCACCTGAAGATCATACCCGGCTTCCATCTGAAAAAATTGCTTTCCGCTTGTGGTGTTTGCCTGGAACCTGTGACGCTGCTCATAATAGGTCGTGGCACCTATGATCCTGGGATGTGATCTCAGTTTTGAGGTCCATCCAAACCTCGTTGCCGTATCAAGACTATTATGATACCAAAGGGTAAAGTCTTTAAAAATTCCATCACCCTGACGATAGTTAACCAGGGTCGAGGGGGCCAGAGTGTCTGCTGGTGCAGTAAGTGTAGGATGTAGTTGTGCCCAGAGACTCGCCGCACCATCAAGTGGAATCCACCCCTGACGATCCGTATTATAGGGTTCACCCGTGAGAGGTGAGACACCGCATAGATCACGCCAGTCTTGTACGACAATTCCTTTCATACCAAAGGGACGATAGTATTGAAGATGACCCCAAGAGCCATCCATAGCGCCAAAATCCGGATAAGTGCTTTTAACCACAGCAAATTGATCCACTTGCGCAAACAGGAACACGGGTAAGCAGGATACTATCCAGAGGATGGCAGCAAACTTAAATCGCATGTTCACCCCTGAGCAAGCCGTGCATCTCGAGTTGTCTGTTGACAAGTCGGATCAAGCCAGGACTAAATAGACTGAACAAAACAGTGTTGGAAATAAGGTGCATGATAAAGAATACTAAACCTGTAGTGATCGTTGCCCAGAGGGTTCCCTCTGTCATCCCCGAGCTAATGGGAAAGCTCAAAGCGGTAAGGATGTCATAGAACAACGTTAATAAAAACCCCACCACGCCAAGTAGTATGGACTGGGGTATATAAGTTTTTTCAAATCCCAGCGATTTCCCCATCAGTCCTCCCGTCAAGCCGGAGAAACCAATGCTCAGTATCTGGAAGGCATACAAAATTGGAAAACCAAGACCTGACCCAATGGGATTGAGTGCCGAAAATATTGCCTCTCCCACGATAGCCACTATCGCGCCCCTTTTGGGACCCAGGGCAACGCCTCCCAGAAAAGCAGAAAGTATGATCAACTCCACGTTTGGTATCAGGGTAAAAGCCATCCCTACTGTGACGATTAGACCCGTCCAAAGTGACATAAGAGCGAATCTTCGATATTCGTGAAGTGTAATTTCCATTGGGAGTTAGGCTTCCTTCTCGTCCTCAAGTTCACCTTTTAAAAGTGGAATACGAAAATAATTGAATCTATTCGTCCAAACGCCTGGTTGTCCATCCTTTTCCAGCACTTCCTGCATCATATTCATTCTGGCATCCATTTCATCAATATGGTGAAGCAGCAGAGCTTCTATAAATTTTGGTCGCTTGGGCGATTGCCATTCATACTTGCCCTGATGTGACAGGATCATATGTTCTACCCTGAGTTGAAGCTCTCTGGGGAAGCCCTCGATTTTTGCCATGGCATCCCGTGCTATATCCCGCCCCATCACGATATGCCCAATCAATTGGCCACTATCAGTATACCCCGGTTGTTCTGCAGGGTTCAATTCCAGAATTTTCCCGATATCGTGTAACAATACACCGGTGAGAAGTAGATCTGCATCCACATCATAATGCTTCCCCAACAGAACGCTGATCTTTGCCATGGATAACACATGTTCAAGAAATCCACCCATCCAGGCATGGTGTAATTTCATGGAAGCTGGATGCTGCTTGATAATTTCTGCATTATCTTTATAAATACTGCTCAGGAGAGATTTGAGATGAGGATTTTTCATCTCTTTTATGATCTTTGCCAATTCACGCCACATCTGATTCACATCGCGTTTGGTACTGGGTACCAATTGGGCAAGATCGAATCCATATTCTGAGTGCTTCTCAGGTGAGGCTTTGCCAATGTCCTCAATTTCCAGCTGCAGTTGCTCACGATAGAGGCTCACACGACCTTTCACCACGACAGCATCCCCAACATCAAAGGATTTCTCAAAAGCCGGTACGTTTTCCCACACTTTCGCCTCTATGGTTCCAGTACTATCCTGCAGGTCCAGCTGCAGGTAGGGGTGGTTGGTGCGGGTGCTCCTCAAATGTTTTTCTCTCACGAGAAAAAACCCTTGAATGAGCGTATTTTTCTTAAAATTCTGAATTCTGGTAATCTTGGCTTTCATGTAAGAAACTACCTTCCTGATTGTGCTCCGGGAACAGTTTAATTAAATATACTTGAGAGACAAAGTCATTGCTGGGAAGCATTGCTCACACCTCCCATTATTTAGATCGATCCACCCAAATGAATTTTGTTTGTCACCATTTTAATATCAGAAAATAGCTCAATCAAGTTGAATATCATCAGTAGATCAACGTGATAATTCCAGGAAGTGTGGATTCCTTAGTACGAGGTGGGAAGGAACGCGTCTGATCCTCAACGAACAATGATCAATGGGTGATTCGAAACAGCCTGGTAAGCAAGCTAATAGCTGTTACTGAGAAATTCCTCGTAATCTTGAGTACGGTTTAGATTCTTGAGGGGTGTCTCATCTTTCATAGGAAAAAAATAGACGGGACATCTTTTTAAAGCCCGATGTATGGCATATTCACCTTCCCCGATGGCGGTTCGGAAAATGGGAATGCAATTTTTACTATAGAATGCAAATAATGGCTGTTGACGACCATCAATACAGGAGGGAATGACAGCTGATACATTATCGAGATGGGATCTCATTTTTTCTACCAGAGCTATATCTATGGTGGGGATGTCAACTGCCACGACAAAATTGAACTCGGTCTGGGACGCTTTTAGTGCTGAAGTAAGCCCCTCCAGGGGCCCCCTACCTTCCTGCTGATCCTTGATGACCGGAACATCCAGATAGGCAAGCTTTTCAGGATCATTGGCGGAGATAAGAACATCCTCAAAATATTGTTTTAGAATGCGTACTTGACGATCGAGGAGTCTTTCCTTGCCAACCTTAAGAAAGCGTTTGTCTACGCCCATTCTTTTTGCGCTGCCACCTGCCAGGATGATGGCCGTACATGATTTGCAGGGAGAGCTTCTCATAGCCTAATTTCTAGACAAATTCTTAAGCGTTTCTTCCAGTGCTGGTAATTCTGTTTCTGGGTATTGACAGGCATAGTCCTGACAAATATAAACTGTAAGTGCCCCATCGATAGCTTTTTGGTAGGATAGAAAACCAGCAATGGATTCAATCTCATCAAAATCTTGATTGGGTCGATACAGCACCAGTTTGAAAGGATCATAATATTTCCTTATAACGGAAAGTGCTGCCGCAAGATCCTTGCGATCTCCGGCAATCACAATTTCCCGGGTACCCTGCACCAGGGCCTGAACACTTTGAAGCAAGGCCGAAAACCCTCTCGGAGCACGCTTCACCTGCTCAGAAAATGTTTGGCCTATCTTACTGGAGAGCATTTCCCATTCAGGCTTTTCAGAGAGACGACCCAGGTAATACAGATTTTCAGCAGCGACTGAGTTGCCCGAAGGTATGGCTCCATCATATATTTCCTTTTGCCGAATGAACAGATCACTTTTCAAGGAATCGGTAAAGTAGAAGCCCCCTTTCTCTTCGTCCCAGAACTTTGCTATTTGAGTCTCTTGCAGTTTTAGCGCGAGTCTGAGATAATCTGCCTCAAAGGATACTTCATAGTAATTCCGCAACCCCTGAATGATAAAACTATAATCATCAAGAAAACCAGCCACCTCATTTTCAGCGGATTTTGGCATATGTAAGATCTGCGTGTCGCTAACGATAATATTGTTCGTTAAATACTCTGCCAGCTCTTTGGCGGCTATTTTGTAGCGTTGATCTCCTGTTGCTGCAGCGGCCTTTGAAATCGACGTGAGTGCAAGACCATTCCAATCGGCCAGGATCTTATTGTCTAAACCGGGATGGATTCTTGCTTCTCTGGCATGGTAAAGTTTCTCACGCAGGCCATCCCATTCTGGATCAGCAATTGTTTTCTGAAAATCCGATTCTGACTGAATATGAAAAATATTCATCCCCGATGGTTGCCTGCTGGTTTCATCATCAAAATTACCACCCTCTTCAAGGCTAAATATCGACGCATATTTATGCAGTTGATCGCTCCCTATCAGGTCCTTCAGTTCCTCCCAGGACCACACATAGAATTTTCCCTCTTCTCCTTCACTATCTGCATCTTCTGCAGAATAATAGGCGCCCTCTGGAGATCTCAATTTGTTTTGTAGATAGAGGAATATCTCCTCAACCGAACGCAGAAATCCTGGCTCATGGGTCAGTTCCCAGGCTTCTGTGTATGCCACCATCAGGTTGACCTGATCATAAAGCATTTTTTCAAAATGGGGTACATGCCAGCTGGCATCCGTGCTATAGCGATGAAATCCATAACCAATATGATCAAAAATTCCACCCAGTCGCATCTGTCTCAGTGTATGGAGCGCCATTTCGCTGATTGTAGAATCGCCTGTCCGATAGCCCTCTCTGAGCAAGAATACCAGATTGTGAGGGGATGGAAATTTTGGAGCTGATCCAAAACCTCCTTCGGAGGGGTCATACTGGCGTTTAAAATCAGTGACAACCTTTAAAAGCACATCCTCTTCAAGGGTATCTCCGGCTCCTTCAGGTTTGTTTTGATGGAGCGCATTCACAATTTGATCTGCTGCCTCATTTATCTCGGCTCTTTGATGTTTCCAGGCCTCTATAATCTTTGGTAAAAGATCAAGCATGCCCATTCTTCCGGGAGCTGAGTTCTTGGGGAAGTAGGTCCCTGCAAAAAAAGGACGTTTATCAGGACTCATTACAATCGTCAAGGGCCATCCTCCCCGACCGATCAAGGTGGTGGCCGCAGCCATGTATACCTGATCAATATCAGGTCGTTCTTCTCGATCAACTTTTATACAGATAAAATTTTCATTCATCAGTTTGGCGACCTCTTCATCCTCAAAGGATTCATGCGCCATGACATGGCACCAATGACAGGTGGAGTACCCGATGGAAAGAAAAATGGGTTTATCCTC
>CAZVSF010000120.1:0-3715 GCA_964630195.1 uncultured Lentisphaeria bacterium | reverse complement strand
AGGTTTGATCATTGATTTCAGTAACTGGCAATTCAACATGAGCCATGCTTGCAACCCCATGTGTGGGAAACTATATTGGGCGGCTTTTTTTAAATCCGATAAATTTTATACGCTATAAATAGCGCAGGAGGAATGACAAGATGGGTGTGATGAATAAAATGCGGGACAACATGGCCGGGATCATGATATTTCTGGTTGTCGTCTTCGTGCTGACCATGACTGTCGGTGGCCTGGTTGGAGGTGCCAATGTGATGGACCTGATCAGTGGCAATCAACCCAATGCATTTACCACAATTAATGGTGAGGAACTTTCCAGGGAAAGCTTTATGCGCTCCTTGCAAAATGAACGCGAAAATTACAGACAACGCAATGGAAGTGAGCCTACAGAGCAGCAAATGGCACAACTAACTGATCAGGTATGGGAAACAATGGTCACTCAGATTCTCTTGCGCCAGGAGATCGACGACCAGGACATCAGCGTATCTGATCAAGAACTTAAGTATTATTTCTCTGAAAATATTCATCCCAGCGTAAGACAATATTTTGTTTCAGATGAAGGTGAATTCGACTTTAACGCCTATCAGGAAGCCGTAAATTCTCCTGAAGCTGCAAATTTCTTTGTTGCGATGAGGCAGCAGGTTGCAGCCATTGTCCCTGTCGAAAAGCTGCAGCAGAAAGTACTCGCGACCACTCAGGTGTCTGATGCCGAGGTCCGCTCGGAGTACATGAAGACGAATATGATCTACGATCTTGATTATTTATTCGTAAAGACCTCACTGTGGAATGATGATGAGACCGATATCTCAGAGGCGGAAGTTCGCAATTACTACGATCTGAATCTGGATGAGTACCAACAGGAAGAAACTCGGACCTTGAGTATGATATCCACTGAAATCAAGGCAACAGCATCAGACTCAACCAGAGCACTTAATCTTATCAATGATATTAAGGATGACATTATTGCAGGTGAATCCTTCGAATCCATGGCAGAGATTCATTCAGAAGGTCCATCGGCCAGCAACGGTGGCTTCCTGGGTTGGTTTGGAAAAGGCAAAATGGCTGCCCCATTTGAAGAAGCAGCCTTTGCTGCCCCAGTTGGAGAGGTTGTTGGTCCCATTGTAACCCAGTTTGGTTACCATATCATCAAAGTTGAAGATACCAGAACGGTAGATGGCAAACCAGAAGTTGAAGCTCGTCATATCCTGATCGAAGTCAGACCCAGTGAAACGACACGTGATAAGATCAGAAGAAACTTGAAGAATCTTGAATTCCTCGCAGATGAAATTGGATTTGAAAAAGCAGTGGACTCTCTGGAATTGGAAACAACAACCAGCAATAAACTTCGTCAAAAGGATACCTTTGTATCAGGGCTGGGTTCTTTTCAGTCTGCTGTTCGTTTTGCCTATCTCTCTGACCCCGGTACTCACAGTACAGTTATGCAGAATGATTCACATTTTGCCATTTTCATGCTATCGGAGATCGACCCCGCTGGTGACCGCCCCTATGATCAGGCCAAGGTCAGCGTCAAGCGCAAGCTTATGAACGAAAAAAAACAGGACCTTGCCGCAGAAGCTGCCAATACGCTCATTGGCAAATTGGATGCAGAAAATGATTGGTCTACCCTGAAACTTGACAATCGTGAGGGGCTGACGTATGAGCGTGTTGAGGGAGCCAAGGGAAATGCCAGCATCAAAGGATTGGGACGGGTGACAGAAATATTTGGTTTCCTTGAAAATGCAAAAGCAGGAAGTATCTCCCCCGTCATTAAAACGCCCAGGGGTTCAGTCATAGTTCGTCTGAATGCTCGTTCTGATTTTGATGAAGCAGATTTCAACACACAATATAAGACCATTTATGACAACCTGACCCAGACGCGTCAAAATGAAGTTTGGAGTGAGTATCTCAAATCATTAAGAGACCATGCAGATATCATGGACAATAGACTTCGCATGCTCTAAAATTGAACACCTGAAATGCTTTTAAAACGGGGAGCAAGCTCCCCGTTTTTTATTTAACAACATTGATTGCAGAGTGTATCAAGACCAAATAAGACTTTATATTTCCTGCTTAATAATTATGTTGTCTTAATTGGTTTAAAAGGAGTTTTATTTGTGACTAGAACAAGAATTATACTCGTTGTGATCGTCGGATTATTTGTATTGATCCAGCTAATCCCAGTGAATCAAACCAACCCGCCTGTCATTCAGGAGGCCTCCGCACCCTCAGATATAAAAATGATTCTTAAAAATTCCTGCTATGATTGTCATTCAAATGAAACAACATGGCCATGGTATAGCCGGATAGCACCTGGGTCTTTTCTGATCACCAGGGATGTGTCTGAAGGTCGCAGGCATCTTAATTTTTCTGAATTCTCAGATATGGATATGTTCGATAGCACTGATATTGCTGATGAGCTCCTAGAAGTTTTGGGGGAAGGCGAAATGCCACCCCTGCAATACTTGCTGTTGCACCCAAACGCCAGCTTGAGTGATAGTCAGACAAAAGACCTGATGGCATGGGCAAAAACACTCTACTCTGACTGAGTTTTGTTGAACGAATTGAAGAAACTTATCAAGGGGTAATAATGGATATTGCAACCATCGTTGGATTATTTTTTGGGCTTTTCCTGGTCTTTTTTGGAATGTCTGAACCCGGTTCATTCACGCCGCCAGACACCTTCTTTAATCTACGTGGGTTAGCTATTGTTTTGGGTGGTACCTTCGCTGCTACGCTGGTAAACTATCCCCTGAAAAATGTGATCGGGATGCTTAAAGTTTCACTCCAGGCATTTTCAAATGGAAGCTCTTTTAATCATCTCGAGGTCATTGATGAACTGGCTGTATATTCCGAACAAGCCCGAAAAAAGGGATTGCCTTCACTGGAAACGATCCTGGATAGCGTTGATAATCATTATCTCCAGATGGGTCTGGAAAATGCCATTTTGGAAAAGGACCCAAAAAAACTTGAATCTTTTTTGGACAATGAACTGAACTCCATGATAGATCGACATTCCAGTGGTCAGGAAATTTTTTATAACATGGGGTCATATGCGCCTGCATTTGGACTACTTGGAACAGTTATGGGATTGATTTTGATGATGACTGGCCAGGCGTCAACTTCTTCAGCTGATAGTTATGCCCAAAGTGCCCAGGATTCTATGGGAATCCTGCTACAGGGTATGGGTATTGCTCTGGTTACCACCTTCTATGGCGTGTTGCTGGCCAACCTCCTATTTATCCCTATCGCTGGTAAACTGAAAACACGATCTGATGAAGAAGTTCATGGACTAAAAATCATCAAAGCTGGCATCCTAAGCATTCATTCCAAAGAACATCCACTGATCATGAAAGAAAAGCTACTCACATTTGTGGATAAAGAAACCCGGAGAACAGCAAGAGAAGCACCTGTAGGGTAGGTTTTCGTGGCGAATAACTCGAGTGTTGCAGAACGGGCGTCCAATAGTTGGAAAGTTACTTACAGTAGCTTTTTAACTGGATTGTTGGCGTTCTTTTTATTACTGGTATTCAAGGCGGAGCATGAAGCAGAGTCGACGTTCAAATTCGCTGATCGCATGATGGACGATATCTTTCGGAAAATACAAGCAGAAAAACAGGAGCAGCAAGGCATGCCCCGATGATAACTTTTAATTTAAGTTTTCCGTATTCCTTTTCTCTATTTCTTCAGTAAGTTTATTCATAACCGGTCTTGCACCTGA
>CAZVSF010000119.1:0-9415 GCA_964630195.1 uncultured Lentisphaeria bacterium | reverse complement strand
TGAAATCGATGAGTGCAAGGCTACATTCCCGGATAAGTAAATATGCTTTTGAGATGATTTCCATCGTATTGGGCGTTTTAGTTGCCCTGGGTGTTGATGAGTGGAATGAGGACCGTCAAAATACTACAAGAGCGGAGAGTGCCATATCAAATATTCAAAAGGAACTGCAGAATAATCAGAAGATCCTGGAAATCCTTCATCCACAAAATTTAGCTTCATTAAAAATTCTACAAGAAAAAGTAGACGATGATACTTCCCTGCAAATACTGCCTGGGTTGCAACTTCAGAAGACTGCCTGGGAAACCATGCAGAACAGCGGTGTTTCAGCTTTTGTTGAGTATGAAAAATTATTTGAAATTGCTCAAATATATTCCATTCAAGACATTTATGTTGGTCTGGGAGAGAAATTTATTGAGCAATATATGGAATCAAGAAGAGTTGATCTGGCGCAGGGAAGAGATCCAACTGAGGAAGACGTCATTTTCTCCAGTATTGATCTGCTTGAATTGATGGTTACCGTCGAGGGGAATCTTTATGAATATAACAATAACTATCTTCAGGATAATGATCTTGTGAATGGACCCGGTGAAGCAGCTTTAGAACCAGAATGATGCTATCATGTGATATATGATAATGAATACTAATCTAAATTATCGACACTTGCTCCTGTTGCTGATCTTCAGTTTGAATATCTGCTATGGCCAAGCGGGTGAATCCCCACCTTCCAGCTATTCCAGTACCTACGAAATCGGATGTGAATATGGCTCGAATCGCGATGATCTCCTTATCCCCCTGGCCTTTCGCGGTCCTGGTTTTGTACTGGGTCTGGGGCATCAGCGGCAATACGGAAAGTGGGCTATTCAGATTCCCGCCTCATTAAAACTTGATATGGTATTCAATCGGTTCGATCATCCCGGTGTGGTCCTCTCAACAGATTTTTATCCCACCGCTCTCAGAGAAGTGTATACAAGCCCTACCTGTGGTTCCTTTTCCATTGGAGCTTCCCTCCCGTTTGAGATGAACAACCAATTCATGTATAGCTGGGATGATGCACATCTCTACTGGTTCACGATCAGGGGTATCAATCTGGCTGGTGAGTGGAAACTCAAATCAAAAACGGGGAGTCTCTCCAGAGTACAAATATTTTTACCTCTCTTGAACTGGGTCTCAAGACCCACTCAAAAGAGATTCGAGAAGCAGGATGCCTCGCTGAACTGGTTTGGATTCAGATCTCCAGATATCCCCAGAGAGTACCTTAGGGCTAAATATTCTGACTATACTGCCTTCAAGATGAACTTGATTCGCCAAGGGTCCAAGTCGAGCGGATATTGGACTCTGGGGCTGGATTATGATCATTACATATTACCCCAGGAGGTCTGGGTTATGAGCACTTCGCTTACATATTCAAGGACCTTTGCATCGAAAGGACACTCAAAATGAGAACGGTTCGGAGCCCTCTGCTAATTGCCTGTCTCATCCTGAATGCCTGTATCACCGATGCACCCTACAAACAGGAGCGAATCACTTTCGTGCCGGAACAGTTAGAGGACGGCTGGAGCATTGGCTTGGCGGAGGACTATGGCATGGCTTCTGATATTCTGATGAACATTCAAAGTTCGATTTATTCTGAAGACCAATTTTTCAACACAAAGAGTCTACTCATGGCCACAGGTGGAAAGCTTGTATTCGAAAGCTATATCCAGGATGATGCCCACAGGGAAGAAATTGGCCACATTCAGTCAGCAACCAAAAGCATGACTTCTCTCGTTTTGGGGATTGTTCGCCAGGAAGGCTACCTGAGCAATTTGGACCAACCCCTCTATGAATTGATACCTGATGTATTTCCGAATGATGCTGCCAAGCGATCCATCACCATACGCCATCTCTTAACCATGTCCTCTGGTCTGGACATTGATAATGATATCTTTTCTGTTGAAATGTATGTAAAGAAACCCGACAATATTGCCCGGCATATCCTTGAATTACCCCTTTATGCTGAACCTGGAGAGCAATTCTATTACAGGGATTGTGATCCCCACCTGTTGAGTTATACCATTACCCGTGTGACAGGTAGAACGGAAGAGCAGTGGGCTGCTGAGAAAATATTTGGACCTTTGGCTATCACAGATCACTATTGGAACAGTGATATTCAGGGAACCAGTATGGGTGCCCATGGACTTTTCCTCAATCCCAGAGATCTGGCAAAAATTGGTCAGCTTATGCTCAATAATGGAAGCTGGGGTGACGAACAAATTATTGACTCCACCTGGGTTTCAACCATCAGCCAGCAACAGGTCGTAACTCCTTCAGATTATGGCTGGAATTATGGATACTATTGGTGGCGACTCTCAGATTGGGATGGCTATACAGCGTGGGGACATGGGGGAACCTTTATTATGGTAATCCCTTCCAAAGAATTTGTGGCTGTCATGACATCCATGCCTGATACCAACGATGAGATGGTGGGCTCAACACTGGACAAATTTGAAGACCTGCTGAGACCGCTGATCAACTCACTCTAGGCACTAGATACTGATTGTATATATCTGATCTCTCGGTAAATCCTGGGAATCAGAATAGTTAAATATTATCGGGGGAGGCTAATAATGATGCGGATACCTTTAATCATCATGATCATAACTCTGTGGCTACCACTTGCAACACAACAAAAGCTATTTGCACAGACCTATACGATTTACTATGAAAAAGATAAATCCATTAAAAATTGTTGCATACTGAGTGTCTCGGAATTCAAGGTCCAGGTGGAACAGGAGGGGTTAATTCCAGGTATGACCAGAACGCGAAGTTTAGACATGTCCAGGATAACTGGTATTCGAGAATACAGCCGAGCAAACAGGTATGCACCCTATTTAGCCTTTTTGGGTAGCTATCTGGGTGTGAAATATTTCATGCCTGAGCCGACACCCAGGAGTGAGAAATCCCTGAGCGAAAGGTTTGCTACCTGGCTGGATGAACCCGTTAATTTCCTCGGTTACGTATGCGCGGGAGGTGCCATAGGCTTCGCGTCAGGGTTCTATCTTTTGGGAGGAAACCGGGAGCTCATTCTGGTCAATAAACTAACCCCTGAGGAAAAAACCAAGGTGTTGAATCAATATCTGAAAACCGGTAACCCCTAACATTTCCCTTAGACCCAATTTACCATTATTTGAAAAAGCTCAGGCATAAGTCCCGATTCTATCCTATCATTATGTATAAGCGTTTTTTTAAGTATATTGCTATGATTAAAAATTTCTACACCGGTTAAAGTGAAATATGAATGATCCCATGATGAAATCAGACAATTCAAGTGATATAGACCCGCTGTTTCTTGCGCGTCTGGTTGAGCTGGGAGGACCCAAGCTGGCCCATGAACTCGTGGGGATGTATTTAGTGCGAGGATCTGAACTTTTGAATACAATTGCAGCTGGAATAAGAGATCAGGATTTCCCAGAGATCAAAAATGCATCCCATTCACTGATTTCAAGTGCAGGCAACCTGGGCGGCAAAAAAGTCTCTGAATTGGCAAAATTGCTAGAAAAATCTGCCATCGAAGAGCGTAACGAAGATTTGGATGACCTACTATCTCAGGCAAAAGCAGCTCAGGGTCTTTTTGAGGAATATTTGCGAGGAGTATTGGAAAAAGTATGAGACGTATAGCCATAGTTGAAGATAATCCTGATAATCTCATGTTGGCAGAAGCCATACTTGGCTCTCTCTATGAAATTGTAAGCTATGAAAATGGCATAGATGCTCTCGCAGGTCTCCCAGACGCAAATGTAGAGCTGGTATTGTTGGATATATCGCTTCCCAGAATGGATGGCGTTGCCGTGCTCGAGTCTATGCGTCAGGATGAAAAGTTGAAACATCTTCCAGTCATTGCGCTGACAGCTCATGCCATGGTCGGTGACAGAGAGAAATACATGGAGAAGGGCTTTGATGAATATTTCACAAAACCCATCGTAGATTTCAATGCGCTCATTGAGTTGGTTGCAAGAATGATAGACAAAAAACACTAATTCCCGAGTTTTCTTAAATGTTAATGCTGGCAGAACTCCTGTTTTTTATAGCTGCTCTGGCCTTGCTCGTTTTTCTCGTCATCCTGGGCGAACGATTCCAATTACATGTCCAAAGAGGCTGGTATATTATAATTACCGCCTTCACGCTATTATTTATTGGTTCAGGCATTGAATTTATAGACAGCTTTAACAGTGGTCCTCTCACAGATCTACTAAATACACCTCTGGTGCAGATCGGCATAAAATATTTTGCAGGATACGCCCTGGGATTGATACTCCTCCTGGTAGGATTGCTCCTCTGGGCTCCAACCGTGGTTGCCTCAAGAGAAAAATATCTGCTACGCATTAAAAATAGTGAGCGACGTTATCGCCATCTTACGGAAAACGCCAGTGATATGTTGGCAGAACATGACCTGGATGGAAGTTTCAGCTTTGTTACTCCAGCATCTGTTGCAATTGTTGGCTATACACCAGAAGAACTTGTCGGGCATTCCATTTATGATTTTGTAGATCCGGAGAAACTGGAGTTCATTCAAAATGAGCATCGCCGGATTTTAGAATCTAATGAACCGACCCCGGTTACCTATCAGTTCAAACATAAACAGGGTCATTATGTCTGGCTTGAATCATCTACCACGATGTATGCACCGTCGGAAACCGAGGAGCAACGAATCATCTCCATTAGCAGGGATGTTTCTGAGCGTGTTGAGTTTCAGGAAAATCTTCAAAAACTGAATCTCTCATTGGACGAACAGCAAAAAAGGGTTCGTTTGCTTTATGAATTGTCTGCCAGCTCAAATCTCACCATTGAGGAACAGCTAACGGCTACTTTGAAGGCGGGTGTGGACAACCTGGGTATGGAACTAGGCATTATCAGCCAGATTGAGGGAGAGGAATATAAGGTTTTATACTTTTTTCCCGAATCTTCGGGGCTTTCGAATGGTCAGCTTTTTGAGCTGGGGAATACCTATTGCAGTATCACTCTGGCTGCCAAAGACATTGTTGCCATTGATGAAATGAAAACATCTGAGTACGCATCCCATCCCTGTTATGATGCCTTTAAGCTTGAATCCTACATTGGCGTGCCCATTAAGATGAATGGTGAGCCCTTTGGCACACTCAACTTTTCACATTCTAAAGGGCGGCGAACCCCATTTACAGACTCTGACCAGGATTTTGTGCGTCTCATGGGGCAATGGGTGAGCAGGGTCCTGGAGCAGGAACAAGCCACAAGTGAGTTACAGCAGAGTGAAGAAAGATTTAGAGCCCTGGTCCGATCAGCCGTAGTCGGTGTCATCACCATGGATGAGCATGGCATCATTGAAAGTTATAACGATTCTGCCCAGCAGATCTTTGGTTATTCTCAAAAAGAAGTAATTGGTCAGAATATCAGAATGCTCATGGGGCATCCTGAAGCAGATGATCATGACGACTATCTAAAAAGATTTCGCGAGAGAGATTCAACCGAATTGAAAGGCGGTTCCAGAGAAGTTGTCGGAAAACGGAAAGATGGTCGCATTGTCTATCTGGACCTGGGGATTAATGAGGTCCGCACAAAAGACAGCAATTTCCTCACCGGCACATTCAGAGATATCACTGAGGTCAAAAAAGCTGCTGACGACCTGGCCAATGCCCATCTGCAGTTAAAAAACGTGTTCAATTCTGCCACCCAGGTCGGCATCATTGCCACAGATCTTGAGGGGAAGATCACCATCTTTAATCCGGGTGCCGAGCGTATGCTGGGCTATAGTAGTGATGAAATCATCGGGCAAACATCAGATATTTTTCACCTGGATTCTGAGGTTAAACAGCGCGCCGCTGAATTGACCCGGGAGCTGGGACGTCCCATCGAGGGATTTGACACCTATGTTGCCCTGGCGAGGATGGGCGGGTACTCAGAAAGAGAGTGGACATATGTGCGCAAAGATGGCAGCCAACTGACTGTGGAGTCTGCCGTCACTGCAACCCTGGATACAGCAGGGGAAATCACGGGTTTTCTCGGAATAGCCCTCGATATTACCCAACGGAAGCGCGGTGAGGAAGCCCTGCGCCTGGCAAAGTCCGTTGCTGAAGCTGCTAACCAGACCAAGAGTGAATTTTTAACCAACATGAGTCATGAGTTGAGAACACCTCTCAATTCGGTCATTGGCTTCTCCAATATCATCTTGAAAAATAGCGAAAATAAGTTGGATGAAAAAGAGATCACCTACCTGGAACGCATCCAGGCTAATGGCAAACACCTCCTGGAATTGATCAACGACATTCTTGATCTATCCAAAGTGGAAGCCGGCAGCATGGATCTGGAAATTGTGAGTATTAATGTCGGTGTGTTGATCAAGGATCTTATTAGTCAGGTTGAAAGTCAGGTCGCTCAAAAACCTGTAAAATTGCTGCAAGAGATGCCTGAGACCATCAATGCTATTCAAACGGATCCCGGGAAGCTCAAACAAATCCTCCTGAACCTGGTGTCCAATGCGATCAAGTTCACTGACGAGGGGGCTGTGACTATCAAAGTGCTAACTGATCCCAACACGGAGCGACCCACCAGTATCTCTGTCAGTGATTCTGGTATTGGTATCCCTGAAGATCGACTTAAGCATATTTTCGATGAATTTGAGCAGGTCGATTCCAGTACACAACGCAAGTATGGTGGAACCGGCCTGGGACTTTCGATTAGCAAAGCGCTTTGCGAACTCATGGGCTATACCCTGGATGTCCATAGTCAGCTGGGAGAGGGTTCTTCCTTTACAATCACGATCCCACCTGGCGAATTGGTGGCTCGACAGGAAGAACTGATTCGACAGACAACCCGCTCTGCCAATCGAGGAGTCGACGTTAACATTCACGATCAATTCAAGGGTAAACGGATTCTTCTCGTGGACGATGATCCGGATTCTTTGACGCTGCTCACCCACTATCTAAAAGATCTCCAGTGTGAAATTGAGGTCGCAGAATCTACAGCAGCCGCCATGGCGAGTGTCAAACGCTCCAAGCCGGATCTTATCACCCTCGACCTGCGTATGCCTGATGAGACTGGAGATATTTTTCTCGCCGCCCTAAGGGCAAACAAAAAATATATTGATATTCCAGTCATTGTCGTGAGTATTGTCGCCAGGGATAATCGAGGAAAACTCCCCGGAGCGACAGACTTTGTTCAAAAGCCGGTCAATCAGCAAGACCTCATCTGGGCTATTCGCAGAAATATTCAAACAGCCCCTAGTTATGTGCTACTGGTTGAAGATGATCCTGATACGCGCGAGGTCATTTCTGAATATCTTTCTGACCTGAACCTGGAGCTTAGAACGGCAGGAAATGGGCAGGAAGCGCTTGATATTTTAGAGGATTATACCCCCAATTTGATCCTTTTGGACTTGAAAATGCCTGGCATGGATGGTTTGAAATTTCTGGAAGTATTGGAGAATAAAACCGATCACACCATGCCCAGGGTTATGGTGATCACGGGGAAATCAATGACGCCTCAGGAAGAACTTCATATCAAAAATGAAGGGATCATCATTATTAAAAAAGATCAAGATTTTGAGCTCGAATTAAGGCACCAGATGTTGAAACTCTTCACAGAGAAATAAAATATGCAGGAATTCCAAAAAGATTACATCCAGAAAATGGGATCCAGGATCGAAGCATTTAGCGCTGCCGAGCGGGGGCTTTCATCCAATTTTGAAGAGTCGGCTACATCCATTCGGCGCTTGGCGCATTCGCTTAAGGGATCTGGAGCAACTTATGGTTTCCCTAAAATAAGTGAGTTATCAGCTGCTGTGGAGGATGCCACGGACGATATGTTGGCTGAGGCATTGTCACACCTGCTTGCCCATCTCCAGGAATTGTATGGCCACAGCCGACCAGATCAGGAACGAATTCTAGTCGTGGATGATTCAGATGAAATTCGCTTGATGCTGAGGGTGATCTTAAAAAAGCAGGGCTATGATGTGACCACAGCAGAGACTGCCCAGGAGGGGATGGATTTCCTGGCAAAAGAGGATTATGATCTGATGATCCTGGATCTCGTCCTCCCCGATATTGATGGACGTAATTTTCTGATCAAGCTTCGTGAGGATCACAGTACTGCCAGTTTACCTGTTCTGGTCTTATCAGCGAAGAACAGCCCTCAGATCAAGGCAGAATGTTTTGCTCTGGGCGCAGACGATTACTTTGAGAAACCTCTGGACCCCTCTCTATTGACCACGAGAATTGCTGTTAGCTTGCAGCGCAGCCGCAGCCTGGAAAAACAGACCCGCTATGATCATCTGACCAATCTTCCCAATCGAGCAGCTTTTACCGAAACTTTTGAAGCTCAGTGCAAGCTCTCAATTCGCGAGGAGTCGCCACTTTGTCTGGCAATGCTGGACATTGATGAGTTTAAGAAGATCAATGATGAACATGGTCATCCGGTAGGCGATGAAGCCCTGAGATATGTGGCCACTCAGCTACGCGAAAAGCTGCGCCAATCTGACTATGTCGCCAGGTGGGGTGGGGAAGAATTTGCCGTCTTGCTGCCATCAACCCTTGAAACAGAAGGAAAGGCAGCCCTTACCAAGGCTTTGACCCATTTGAACGATCACCCCCTTATCACAACTGAAGGAACCAGTGTAGCACTCTCATTTTCTGGTGGTGTTTATCAAATAGGATCTGATGACAATCTTGAGAAAGCGCTATCAAAGGCCGATGCCCTGCTTTACAGGGCAAAAACCTCTGGCAGGAATTGCATTTTGGTCTCAGATGATGAAATTGAGATCAAAGCCACAAAAATTCTGTTGGCAGAAGACGATGATCTGACAGCTGATTTCATTCTGCATAGATTGCGGAAGGATGGATTCGAAGTTGATCATTTTGATCGTGGGGATGCAGCCCTGGAAGCCGTTCGAAAAGAAAAATACAATCTCGCTATATTCGATGTAAAAATGCCCGGCATGGAGGGATTTGAACTTTTGCAGAGAACTCGCTCCGACTCATTGAATAAAAAAACCCCGGTAATCATGCTGACATCCATGGGGAGCGAACATGATATTTCCCGTGGTCTCAAACTGGGTGCCAATGACTATGTGTTAAAACCTTTTAGCCCAATGGAATTGCTCGCGAGGATTCGACGTCTGTTAAAATGAGTTACACGCTATTAATCATAGACGATGATGAGGATATCCGCCTGATCCTTTCCAACGTACTTGCCTCGGTAGATAATCTCAAAGTTCTCGAAGCTGAAAATGGTGAAACTGGATTGGCACTCCTGCAAAATAAAACAGTCGATGGTGTGATTTTGGACTTCCAATTGCCGGATACCAGTGGCGAAGAATTATTACGCACGCTCAAAGACGCGAACTTAAGCAGACAACCCGATGTTGTCATGCTCTCGGCGAGAGATGATCAAGATCTGGTTGATAGGT
>CAZVSF010000118.1:0-9420 GCA_964630195.1 uncultured Lentisphaeria bacterium | reverse complement strand
TAGATATCGACAATTAGACCTCAATTTTTACTGATATAACGGGGGAACTTCTGTATAGAATTATTGTTGCGCTTCTATCCCCTAAAATTAAGCTGAAGGTAAATATCTTTGATTGGAAACCACATGCAGACTCAGCTCCGCTTAGATGTAGAAAAATTAGCCTCTCCTGGCACGCGCAAAGTAGGCAGCAGCGGCCATGCACAGGCGATTCAGTATCTTGTGCAACGAATGACTCAGGTCGGTCTACAGCCATACTCAGGTGATTCTTTCGAGCTACCGTATAAAGTTGATTCAAGCGCTTATACCAATCTGGCAGGAGTTTGGCCGGGCAGCGATCCAAGTCTTTCGCCCCTTATGCTGGTTGCCCATTACGACACCTGTGGTGATCAACCGGGAGCTGATGATAATGCGGCTGCCATCGCCATCTGGTTTGGTGTACTCGAAATATTAAAAGGGCAAAATTCAAATCGGGATATCCTTATTCTTTTTCCTGATGCGGAAGAGCCTCCACACTTTTTGTCAGAGCACATGGGCTCGACCAACTTTTATGAGACCCAGCTTCAACACAAGATTCACGCAGGTCTGGTCCTCGATCTTGTCGGTCACGATACACCCCTGGAGGGTCTGGAGGAATTGCTATTTATAATTGGTGCTGAGAGTCATCCTGAGCTCGCCGATGTATTAATTCGGACTGACCTGCCGGCTGGTTTAAAAAATATTGCCACTCTGAATCAATATGTGGGCGATTTAAGCGATCACCATGTCTTGCGCGAAAATCATGAGCCTTACTTGTTCTTTACCTGTGGAAGGTGGGAACACTACCATCAAGACACAGATAGACCAGAATATTTGAATTATGTTAAGATGGGTAAAATAAGCCAGTATCTGGCTTCAATTATTGCTGCGCTGGATGTTCTTGATCTCCATGGCAGTCAAGCAGAATACGATCCTGCGGAGATGGAAATTAGCCTGCTCCGGCGTGCTGTTGGTCCATATCTTCAGCAGGAGGGTATTGCAATGAACAATCGGACTGATATCCAAAAATTCGTCCTGAGCTGGATTAAGAGCTACGCTCTCTAACTAGTTAAAAATATATTCCTTAAATCCACTGGTCATATATTCTTCAAATGAACCATCTGGTTCTCTGGCAATCAGCAGTGCTTCAGCGTCTTCTATGCCTTCGATCCACAATAAGCCCTCCTCAGCTCCCATGACCATAACAGATGTGGACATGCCATCGGCGAGCAGGCAAGTGCTGGCTATGACGGATACAGATGCCAGGTTATGGGTGATGGGTGACCCTGTACGAGGATCAATGGCGTGGGAAATCCGTTTACCTTCCACTTCGCGATAGTTGCGATAATCACCGCTAGACGCAATGGCTTTATTGGATAATTTGACAATGTGTTGGAGGTCCGCACCGGGCGCTCCACCTAAGGTGGGTCGGTCGATGCCAATTTTCCAGGGTTTACGCTGCTTGTTATGTCCCCTGGTTACGACTTCACCACCTATCTCGACAAAGATGTTATGATGCCCCCTGCTTGATAGAAAATCAGCGATGTGGTCAGCACCATCTCCCTTCGCAATGGCACTCAGGTCAATAGATATTCTCGGATCAGCCTTGATCAACACTGAATCGCCTACTTCCAGCTTGTCACAGCCTGTTAATTGCTGCCAGGTCTCCTTCTCAGCTAAAGTTGGGAAACGATCTTCACCTTGTGTAAATCCAAACCCATAAAAGTTCACAACCGGCATGATGGTCATGTCAAAAGCACCACCTGTTGCCATGCAAAAGTATTTTCCTGCCTTGACAACCCGATGAAGATCCTCAGAGACCACAATGGGTTCGGTACTTTGATTGCGATTGAATAGCGATATCTCACTTTGTTCCTCATAGGTCGACAGGATGCGGTTAAAGTCGAGCAGGACACTATCTACACTGGTGGCAATCGAACTTCTTTGTTTGGCGTCAATGGGATCACCGGCAATAGTAATATGGTAGGTGGTACCCATGGTGGAGCCGCTAAAAGTAAACTCGGTAAGATCGTCCTCACTGCCATTGCAATTTATCAGTGTGGTCAGGAGACCGAGAAATATACAGCGGGTAATGAGGGTTCTAAATGTGCTTCGATAAGCTTGCATAATTGGCTCTCCCGATAATCCATAAATCTAACAAAAAAGGTCCGGAATCCCCGAACCTTTCTTGTGAAAATTTATTCATAACTGATCTAAAAACTGTCGTAATCAATCATCTCTTTTTCAACACCCATATTATATAGCATGTTGTCGACTGCATCGACCATCATAGGCGGTCCACACATATAATACTCAACATCTTCAGGGGCTTCGTGTTTTGAAAGATAATGATCCTGCACAACCTGGTGAATAAATCCCACAGGTCCGTCCCAATTATCTTCTTCCATAGGATCTGAGAGGGCAACATGATAACTGAAATTTGGAAATTCTTCAGCCAATGCCTTAAACTCATCGTCATAAAACATTTCACGTTTGGACCTGGCACCATACCAGAAAGAGATCCTTCTGGTTGATTGCTTGGTCTTAAGAAGGTCAAAGATATGACTACGCATGGGGGCCATACCTGCTCCACCACCGATGTATAACATTTCTCGATCCGTGTCCTTGGCAAAAAATTCTCCATAAGGCCCGCTCACCATGACCTTATCCCCAGGTTTCAAGTTGAAGATATAGGAGGAAGCCAATCCCGGAGGTACATCCATCCCAGGAGGAGGACTTGCGATACGTACATTGAGCATGACGATATTGCCCTCGGCAGGATGGTTGGCCATGGAATAGGCCCTGAAAATTGTTTCATCCAGCTCTGAATGATAGCGCCACATGTTGAACTTATCCCAGTCGCCGCGATATTCTTCCTCGATATCGAAATCTGAATAATCCAGTTTGTATTGGGGAATATCGATCTGGATATATCCACCAGCCCTGAAATCCAGATTCTCTCCTTCAGGAAGTCTTACCACGAATTCCTTGATAAAGGTGGCGACATTTTTATTTGAAACAACTTCACATTCCCACTTTTGGATATTGAAAACCTCATCGGGGATGCGAATATCCATATCAGATTTCACTTTAACCTGACAGGCCAGGCGAACATGATCCTTGATCTCGGCCCGTGAGAGATGGGGTTTTTCAGTAGGCAGCAGTTCACCACCACCCCCATCAATCTTGCAGGTACACATACCACAGGTTCCACCACCACCGCAGGCCGATGGCAGAAAGACTTTTTCGGCCGCCAGTGTTTGCAGAAGTGTTGATCCGGCAGGGGTAGTGATAGATTTTTCATCATCACTATTGATCAGGATCTTCACATCTCCGGTGCTAACCAGTTTGGAGGTTGCATAGTTCAGGATCACGACAAGAATCAGAATGATACTCGTGAACACGAAGGCACTTAATAGAATCAAGCCAGGAATACTCACCATGACCTCCTTTAAAGACTGATGCCGGAAAAACTCATGAAGGCCATGGCCATGAGTCCGGTGATTAGCATGGTAATACCCAGGCCTCGTAAACCGTCTGGGATATGTGAGTAGCGCAGTTTCTCGCGGATGGCTGCCATTGCTACAATGGCCAGAGCCCAACCGACTCCAGATCCAAGTCCGTACACTATAGATTCAGAAAAAGTATATTCCCGCTCCACCATAAAGAGCGAAGCACCAAGTATGGCGCAGTTTACTGCAATCAGTGGTAAAAAGATACCCAGTGCGCTATACAATGCCGGGCTATAGCGATCTACCAGCATTTCGACCAATTGTACCATGGCTGCGATCACAGCGATATAGGAGATGAAACCTAAAAAGCTGAGATCCACATCTGGTAAACCTGCCCACTCAAGTGCGCCAGGTGCCAGAATGAAATGATGGATTGCCCAGTTTGTTGGCACTGTAATTACTTCAACAAAGATCACTGCAGCACCCAATCCGATGGCAGTGTCCACCCGCTTTGAAACAGCCAGGAATGAACACATTCCCAGGAAGTAGGCGAGGAGGATATTATTGACGAATACGGATTCAACGAAAAGACTAATTAGATTTTCCATATGTCACCTCCTATTCTGCAACTGTGCCGGTTATGGTTCGTTGCACCCAGATGATCAGCCCAAGCAAAATGAAAGCGCCTGGTGCCAGCACCATGAGACCCATATTCTGGTATCCAGCTGCATAGGCAGCATCTGGAATGATCTGAAATCCAAATAGATTTCCTGAGCCTAGCAGCTCCCTGCCAAATGCGACAGTTATCAGTACAATGCCGTAGCCCAATCCATTGCCAACCCCATCTAGAAAACTGGGCCAGGGCTTGTTCTGCAAGGCAAAGGCTTCAGCCCGTCCCATGACAATGCAATTGGTAATAATCAATCCGACAAACACACTGAGTTGTTTACTAATATCATATAAATAGGCCTTCAATATTTGATCTACCAGGATGACCAGCGTGGCGATGATGGCCAGTTCCACAATGATCCGAATGTTTGAAGGTACCTTATTCCGAACCAGAGAAATAAGGACATTCGAAAAGCCAGTTACTGCAATCACTGCAAGAGACATCACAATAGCCGTTTGTAATTGAACTGTCACTGCCAGGGCAGAGCAAATACCCAATACCTGTGTGGAAATGGGGTTATTATCCATAAAGGGGTCTTTTAGGATCCCCATATCTTTTTTATTCAGGATGCTCATGATTGGACTCCTCGAACCTTCTCAAAATAAGGTTCATATTTTTCAAGGGTCGTCTTGAGAAAATGGGTTATACCTTTTCCAGTCAGGGTTGCGCCGCTGATGCCGTCAACTTTATGCTCAGCGTCTTTCTCAGCGTCTCTCATCTTTCCTTTGACAATTTGCACTGAGACGATTTCGCCAGAATTATCCAGAATTTTTTTACCCTTGAAGTTTGCGGTAAACCATTCCTTCTCAATCTCACCACCGAGACCGGGCGTCTCACCATGGCTGTAAAAGGTGATCCCTTTTACAGTGTTGAGATCATTTTCAAGAGAGATATATCCTTTCACGGTTGACCACAATGCTTTGCCTTGAGTGGGTAGACAGTAAGCGGTTACAGCTCCGTTTTCCTCTCGTGTGTAAACGGGCAGAAGATCAGGATCCTCTTTTGGATTTATCTTTTCAGCTTTACGACCCGAAACAAGATTGCCATCCAGATCAACCACAAAGGCTTTTACGCTTTTATCATAGATCTTGAGCAATTCTTCAGGAGCAACATCATGACTTTCTACCAATCCCAGGACACTCAGGATATTATACTTAATGTCCAGTTGAACATTAAGATCCTGTCTGTCTTTGAGCAAGGTTGCTGCCGAGGCCAGTAAAACGCTGCAAACCATAGTAATGGCAGCAGCAAACCCAAGCGTGTAGGCTTTGCTTATGCGAGGCTTACTTGCCATAATTCAGCCTCCTTTTAATATTTGCCTGAACCACAAAGTGGTCGATCAGGGGTGCGAATACATTTCCAAATAAAATGGCCAGCATCGTTCCTTCAGGATAGGCGGGATTAAATACGCGTATCAATATCACCATAACCCCGATCAGTATACCATATACCCATTTGCCAGTATCGGTCCCTGCAGCAGAGACAGGATCGGTTGCCATAAAGACGGTTCCGAACATGAACCCACCCATGACGAGATGATAGTGGGCGGGTAGTGTTCGCATACCACCGGTCACATCACCGCCGAAGAATTGTAAGACAAGCGCCATCCCGTAGGCTCCAATAAGTGTTGCCAGCATGATGCGCCAGCTGCCGACTCCTGTTATTAAGAGTATGGCTGCGCCGATGAGGATCGCAATTGTGGAGGTCTCTCCAATGCTACCTGGAATAGACCCGAAGAACATGGAGTTAAACGAAAAACCAGCACTGTTCAGGGCCTCAACAGCAGGACCAGTAGAAGCTGCCGCGGCTGCCAGGGGAGTGGCACCAGAAAATCCATCTATCGCCACCCATACATTATCACCTGATATATTCCCAGGATAAGTAAAGAACAAGAAGGCACGGGCCGTCAATGCTGGATTCAATAAGTTCATACCCGTTCCGCCAAACACCTCCTTGCCTATGACCACACCAAAGGAAACTGCAACGGCAACTTGCCAGAGCGGGATGGTCGGGGGGAGGGTGAGGGGAAGTAATATCCCGGTTACCAGGAAGCCCTCATGAATATCATGCCCATTGAGATACCCAAAAATCATTTCCCAGCCTAAACCTACCGCATAGGTCACGACAATAATGGGGAGCAATTTCAGGAAGCCAAACATAAACGCCGCAAATAGTCCCTCTACACCCGCTTGAGCACCCACATTATATGAGCCTACCAGAATACTTGGAACCAGGGCGAAAATAACAATACCCATAAAGCGTTTCATATCTATTGAGTCTCTGATATGGGGACCTTTATGTGTACTATGCCCAGGTGTGAAAAGCATGGTATTGATAGCACCAAACATGGGATGGACGATTTTGAAGGGTCCTTCTTTTATCTTCACATCAAGCGTCGCTAACAATTGTTGGAGAGCTTTTATCATGATCAACCCTCCTTTTCCATGGTTTCCATACCCTTTTGAATAATATCACCAAACTCAATCTTGGAAGGGCAGATGTAACTACACAAGGCAAGATCCTCCGGAGCAACCTCATAGATGCCTAATTTTTCCATGAGTTCGATATCTTCGACCAGAATAGCCTTACAGAGATGAACAGGGAGAACATCCATGGGTACGACTTTCTCGTATTTTCCAGTAGAGACAAAGGCTCGTTCTTCACCATTCATGTCGGTACTGGGTGATAGTTTCTTTTTCGGGGTCAGTTTTGACAGGAAAATGGGCCAATAACTATTGGCATTTAAACCGGGACTTAACCAGCCAAACAAACGCCTGCCTTGCTGTTCTGGAATGACTGTGATCATGTCATCATAAAAACCAACAAAGCCGATTGCTGAACTTATGGTTCCCGTAAGCACATTCCCAGAGATGACACGCTGTTTAGATGAATTGAGCTCTTCGTTGAGCAGGTCACCAACGCAAGCCCCTTCTGTAGCTTTGATATATTTCCGATTTTCCAGCTCTGATCCGGTCAAGGCAACTACTTTTGAGTCAGGATATTCGCCCGCCAATAAAAAGCTCCCAATTTGTGCTACGTGGCGGGGAGAGAGAAACCAGATCTTCTCTCCGGCTTGAATACGGTCGATATGATGGATTTGAACACCCACATTGCCAGCAGGATGGGGACCCTCAAACTCGTGTAGCTCAACATTCTGGACATTGGCAAAAAATGCCCGGGTCTTGGCTGATACTGAGAGATGAATTTTACCTTCGGTTAGTCTAGCCAGACATTCAATACCCAACTGGAATTGTTTGTCCAGTCCACCCAGAAGAAAATCTGATTCTGCCTGCAGGGGTGCCGTGTCCACTGCAGAAATAAATATAGCTTTTGGTGAGACATCCGGATCAGCAATTTTGCTATATGGACGTTGCCGGATTGCAGGCCATAAACCACTATTCAGGAGTAACTTTTTTGCCTCATCACTGGAAAGGGCCTTTACCTGATCGATGGTATGGTTCTCAAATTTTTCTGCAGATTCACCGGCAACATCGATGATGACTCGCTGGATAATTCGTCTCTCACCTCGTACAACATCCTTGATCGTCCCCGCAGCAGGTGAACGAAAAATGATCTCAGGTCTATTTTTATCAACAAAGAGTACTGATCCACGCTTTACCGTATCACCTTGTTGCACCTTCACTGCAGGGCGTAGACCACGAAAGTCAATGGGTTGAACAGCAACCTTTGATGTTTTAGGGGCTTTTTCTACCAGGCGTTCAGCTTCGCCCAACAGGGGTATGTCATAGCCCTTTTTTAGTTTAAACACTCCCATTAGAATGTGTCTCCGTATTGGTTTTATTCACTTTATAGGCTGTAGACAATCACAAAACATACCTGCTAAAATGAACCCATTTTCAAACGGTTTTATGTACATTTTCATAGCGCACTTGTCAAGGTGTTCGTTTCAAACGAATACACTTTTACAAAATATATGCCAGAGGAAATTAAATGCTAAGATAAAGGGTGCCTGAGAAATTAAATGCCTATGGGTGATGGTAATAAATCAACAATCAAAAGGGGATGGAAGGTCCATCTTCATGCACGACACCTGGGAAGCACCATTTGCCGATTAATGCATTCAAAATTGAGTGTAGCTCTATTACTCATGTTATCTGTTTTTGCGTGAACTATATTCAACAATGGCAACCATGCATTTAAAACCAGAATCTTTTCCATCCTGGCAAGCATACTACTGGAACTATCAGAATAAGTTGGCTGAATTATACTACATCCCGCTTTTTGCAGAATGGGGGGTTCCGATCAATGGTAAAAAAGTTCTGGATGTGGGTTGCGGAGACGGGGGCTTCACAGCGGCTCTCGCAGAGGCGGGTGCAGATTGTACCGGTGTGGAGGTTAGAGATTTTGGCTGGAAATCCACCTCGCATAATTTACGCTTCATCCAACAGGATATTCTGGCAGATGACGCCGCATCGAAGCTGGGGGATGATTATGATATCATAATTCTCAGGGATGTGATCGAACATATACCCCTGACCATCAAGTATGAATTTATGGAAGTGCTGAAAAAATTTACTTCCTCCCAGAGTGTTATCCTGATGACTTTTCCACCCTTCTATTCGCCCTTTGGTCTACACCAGCAAACCTTTCTCAGCTCGTTTTTGAAAAAGGTACCCTATTTGGGTTGGGTTCCTGGATCCCTGCTGGATGGGTTATTGAAAATAATGGGTGAATCAGACAAAGCCCTGGCTGATGTTAAGGAAATTCGTGAGTGTCGAATGACCATCAGACATTACAGGGGAATGATTGCCAAGCTTCAATATATCGTTGATAGGGAAAAACACTATCTGATCAGACCCTCCCATGAATTACGTTATGGTTGGAAACTAAGGGAATCAAGACTTACCAGGGTGCCGATATTAAGAGAGATATTTATATTGGGTTCGGTTTTCAAATTGACGCTGCCTCAGGATTAAACTCCAAACATCATCATCCCATCATTGCTCCCATTCAGGATTGAATCCACCTGAAATTCTCAATGGATTTAATATCTGTTTTCATCGTGGGCTATAAAATTTAGAATCGTCCTTTAGTGCATATGATTAATGTGTTTGATGAACCGGGATAAATGTGATATTTGGTCGAGTGAAATTCATGAGAAAAACGGGATAATCACGAAGCCATGGATTTGCTCCACCGAATTAGTTGGTTAAAAACAATATAGTAATGCAAATAAACACAATGTGTTTACACATTCGTTAGCAAGGATTAAAATATGATTAAACATTTATTCAAATCAGCAACCGAACTTGCACTCCTAAT
>CAZVSF010000117.1:0-9450 GCA_964630195.1 uncultured Lentisphaeria bacterium | reverse complement strand
TCAAATTTGAGGATATGAATCAGAGAGTATTGATGCCAATCTTGGAGATATTAAAACGGACAAAGCCGAGGGTTAGTAGGGGGTGGGTACAGAGACACCTTAAGAAAATCTATTCAGTAATTCCAGAGGCAAAACTACATATGACAATAGCATGGCTCAAAGAAATCGGTGTGGAAGTAGAAAATGATTAAAGTAGAAAGACAAAACCTGGGGAAGAACGATGGGGTTCTTATTATAGATGAAGAAAAGAGACAGGGAAACTTTTATTTCTACTTTGCAAAAAGTGATAAGATAGTCATCTATGATGTGTATGAGGATAAAAACAATACACTACAGATGTCTAAAAACAAACGCTGGAACAACAATGTAAATATTCCACTGACTACCTTGAAGGAAGCCTTGGAAACTCTTGCTGGGTTGGGGGGAATCACGCCAACTAAACCCCAGAAGAAGCCCGTCCGCAAGCCTGAGGCGGCGGGGGTAGTTTTAAATAAGGACATTTCCAAAATAGGGGTGTAGGGGAAAGAAAAATTAGTTAATAGGCCTCGCCATACCCCGTGATGCCACCCTCCCACTCAAGTTGCCTGTTCCTCATCTTAGTCTTGGCGGCTTCTTCCTCTGTATCTACATTCCGCCACCAGTATTTCTGATAGCCTAACGCATCAATCAGGTCATTGGTTGGTGCCATCGGATAGCCATGGTATTCACCAATGAGATTCCGCTGACTCTCATGGAAGTATATCTGACCACACGCAAAATCTTCCTGCAGGGCTTCTATCCTGCGTGCCTTGGCATCTCTGCCCTGGTCTTTAGGCAAGTCTCTCAAATAAATGCTCAAATTTTTATCCCGCGCCGCTGCCATGATAGTCGCTTTTGCCCAGTTTTGCTGTGAGAACGTCTCAATACCCCACCTGCGGGGGCGGTAGCGTTTATGAAACTCAAATATTTTATTATATAAATCAGATGGTTTACTTATCTTCTTAGCCCATGCCTCAAGCACAAACTTGGTGTTGGTTTTAGTGTGCACTCCAACTACAACAATGGCTGTACGACAGGCAGTCTTCATACTGGCTGAGATGGTAGCAGGGTCTATCGTTGCCGATTTGTCTAACTCCTTGAGTCGTACCGCATGCCGCTCTTCTTTCTCGTCTATCCATAATACCACCTCTTCATCGTCTTCATTCTTGGATAGCTGGTAGAACCGCTTCCATTCAGGCTTAAATGCTGTCATACCCGAATCCATCGGGCTGTTTTGCATCTCGGTATAGAAGATAATACTGCGTTCTGGATCGTTCTTCATCTCTTGTATACCCTCTCGGCTTAACTTTTCAGGCCAAGTGGGTTCCCCATCTTTCTCGGCTGGAACATGAAACCAACGGTACTCATGGCGAGTCTTTTGAACCTTGTCATAAATATCTTCTGGTGCATAATGCGTTCCAATTAAATAGACGTAAGATGCGTGTGGTTTTGTCCAGTCTGGAGTTATTCCAAGTTCATCAACATTAGCAAACCATTTCCATGTATTGTAGGATTCGATAGGAGAAAGCATATCCTTCTGTCCGATGATGTCATCAAGGAAGATATGATCTACGTGGATACCTTGTGCAGCATTACCCACGCCAATGACTTGAATCGTAGGATCGCGTGCCACGCTTTTATGCGGCATTTCGATGGCTTCGTTACTCCAAGCAAGGGGTTTGTTATCCGGACTTTTCCAATATTTTCTTATTGTTTCTGGAAATATTTCATGTAATAGTTTATTATATACAAGCTGACCCTTGACGAAATTCAATAAAGTTGCGGATTTAGGGGCTGTTTCCGACACCAATAATGTGCGTATTTCATGATTATTCAGCCATAACCAGAGTGGCATGCTTCCGGTAATGCAAGTGCTTTTGAGAAAATAGCGGGGCATAAGTATGCCCTTGCGTTTAAGGTCTTTTTTTTGTGCGAAGTCTAGGACTTCTTTATGGAAGGGTTGTAATGGCAGGCGAGGATGATCTTTATCATCGCGGATCACCTCCATCATAATGACGGCAACGAAGTGATAGAGGCTTTTTAGGCACAGCCTTCTTAGGTATTCTCGCTTAACTGCGTCCATAAATCTCCTAAGGTAGCCTTGAGCCTTTTCTCAATGGATTCCTGTTCGGCTTTGGTAAATGATACTGCCTCTTTCTGAGGTGTTTCCTTCTTCTCAATTTTCTCAGGAGCGAGCGTACCAAGCATCCTGCTGATAGTTTTAATGGCATCTATCCTGTCTTTGTGCTTGGCATCTTGGTCATCACGCACTTCTTTTGCAATCTTGAGATTGATTTCCATCTCCTTGAAATTTCTCTTGCGAAATTCGGCAAGCGTTTCCTTATAGGCTGTGTTTTTATTCATTTTATAAGTAAAATAATCAATCCTGTTATAATCGTTACGAGACCACCAATCAGCGTGTAGAACAGCCAGTCAACCTTGGAGCGGAGGTGATCAAAATCGTTTTCTATAAACTTACACAATATCTCATAAACATCTTCAGGTTCCATTTTAATCTCTCCTCTTGTAATATACCACCGCTGTCATGATTTGTATTTTACTGTCCAGCGTTCTCCCTTTAATCCACCTGATACTGACCCATGGTGTGTCTGCGATTCTTTTATAAACATAAGCTGTAAACTCAGCGTCTGAATCCTCATAATTACGGAAGGTCTGGCATACCTCGTTTATGTGCTGGCGTGGTACAGACTTGTATGGATATGGCTCTGTGGCAGCACAAGAGGCTAATAAACCCACAACACAAAAAGCTAATAACCATTTCACTTGTTTAAAAATTCTCTCAGGCGGTGCATAGGATTGGAAAAGATATATGATTCGCCGTATATCTCTACCCCGCAGTACATCATGCCTACAATCTCACCGCGTATATTTGTTATCGTCCCACCGCTGTCCCCGTTGCCTCCAGGATAGACTGTTAAAAAATAATCTTTCTGCCAGTTAGTCAAGACTGCCTTGCCATCACGCTTTATAAAAAGCCACTTAAACTGTGTAGAATACCCGAACCGAGTGATACACAAACCGCCAACCGTGCCTGCGAATATAACCTTTTCACCTATAACGGCATCTTGCTCAGCTAGTATAAGACCAGGTAGTTTTAAATCTTTATCCATGGAAAGCAGGGCGTAGTCGTTTGTTGGATCGTCTGTCTGGTCTGTGATAGAAATAATGCTGCATGTAATAATAGCAGGGTCAAATGGGCGTATTGCGGTAATTTTTGCAACCTCACCATGGTTCAATAGGTGAGCCACGGTAAGGATACGGTTGCCAGGGATGATAACGCCTGAGCCAATATACATCTCGTATGGCTCAACGAACTCGCTGTACTCTGCCTCTGGGTTGGGGTATGCCACTGTGATGGCGACAACGTGCTTCTGGACGTACTTGATTATATTTGTAGGTGCAAACTGCGGGGAATAGGTAACACACGCTGTCAAAAGAATCAACAACATGCTCATGAAAACAGCCTTTTTCATGGGTGCCCCCTGTATATAAAATGTAGCGTACTACTTTTTTGGCGGTTTTCTTATGGTTCTTTTCCAGTGGTCAGACTCGCTCAATAAGACTCGCAGTATAGCCTGGATAATCTTCTTTAGAATCTTGGGTAATTTCACACTCACACCTTTTTGCTTTCAGCCTTAAACAGGATAGACATTAGAATAGCTATCCCTGAAACGATAGCCTCTACTGGAAGGTTCAAAGAAAACGCATTGTCCACCGCCACCAACATGGCAGATACAAATGCCGCCCAGAACTTAGGGTCTTTGAACTTACCAACCTGTGTGCCTATTCGTTTAATATCGAGTTTGGCTTCAAATAAGATATACAGCACGATGGCGGTTAATCCCGCTACAACGGCCGTGGTATCTACATTAAGCCCAAACTGAGACTGAAAGAAAGTGAGGATGGCACCAAGAACGGCAATAATACCGAGTATGGTTTTTCTACTCATTTTCCCTCCGTTTATATTATCTTCGCCCGCTTCGTTTTGATTGGCGGGGTTCATATGTTTGAAGTCCGACCCCGAATAAGCCGACGGCTGAAACGGGGAGTAGGTCTGGATTATCTTTATATATATCCATCATATCTTGCATGACCATTGGAATAAATCTTTGCGCAATCGGATTTTTAGAGAGGTCTGTAGTACCAAACTCTAACTCCTCTCCAAATGCTGTACTACCACGCAGGAGATCCGTAGCGAATGAAAGGAGTGGAGCTTGCTTGTATTCCAGCCATCGCCCAGCTATGTTTAATGATGTGGGGGCAAATGGCCCCTTCTCGCCTTTTTGAATCCTTGGATAGGGCAACAACCGTATGCCCTTCACTTCCCTTTTTTTGCCAGTAATGGCACTCTTTGTCTGACCCAATGCTAGTTGTGCGCCTGTACGAATATATTGTTGGAAGCCACCCCAGATATCTATACTAGTGTTTCCTATTGTGGCTTTACCAAAACGTGAACTTGTGGGGTCTGTCTCCACGTCTGCACCTGCTGCTTTGAGTAAAGTAAGAACCGTAGTCCCTGCACCAACAAAGGCTAATAGAGATTGTAATGCCTGTCGCCTGACAAAAGGATGCAGTTTGATGTAGAAGGCAGGATTCAATAGCTTGAATCGTGAACTCAATAAGCGAGGGGAGAATAAAACCTGGTTTAATACTACTGCCGATTTTTCAAGATTCACACCAAGCACGCTCTTGAGCGAGCCTCGTCCACTCGCTACGTTCACAAAGTTGCCGATAGACTTAACGAGGAACGCATTCTCTTTGGGATTATGCCCCATCTTCTCGGCACTCTTGATAAGTGTATCGAATACGTTGGCGCGAAGTAGGTTCAGGAATCCCGTGTATGCCCTACCCGAAGGTCTGACACCAGGTATTTTTTCTGCCCAATGTGACATGAACTGTTCTTCTCGTAGTTTTAGGATAGAATCAAGTTCCGTGAGTGCAAGTTCCGCCTGTCGCATTAATGGGTAAGTTTCTCGTTTAGTGATACTTTCATGTACTGCTTGATATGCTTTCTCGCTACCAAACATCTTAAACATTTTAGAAAAAGAGTTGAAGAACTGCTTTGGGTAACGAGCAGCAAGGAACGCGCCTTGCCGGAAAGGCGCTGAGAAGTCCCAAGATGCCATCAATGCACGAGGCACGCCAGATGCTTCTAATGCCCCATATTTAATCTTTTGCCACAAACCGCGTTTCTTTTTAAGTGCTTCCGTAAGACTTTTGGGGAATACTCGGTCTAATAATATTATCTCACCCTCTTGTGGTATCTTTCCTTCTAATAGTTTTGTTAGGCCTGAGTTTGCAGACAATCTTTCCCATTCTGTAATGGCAGGAGAGTCCCAGATTTTATCATACATATCTTCAATGGCTTCATTGGGGACTTTTAGTGGCTCAAAGTCTAGCTTCTTCATCTTGCCAGCCTGAGCTTTGCGGAATGCCTCTGCTCTTGTCTTTCCATGGAGTTCCTTGGTTTTCTCTAAGCCCATAGCCATCTTCTTACCACGCTCAGCCGTGAAAATAGCTTCCTGTCGCCCCCTGAGTGGCTTGGCTTCCACGAGTGCATCATATATAATCTGACCCGCTTCCGGCATGGGCGGTTCTTCACCAGGTGTTTTTTTAAGTGTCGGCGATGTGGGTGGTTCTAGGGATGTCCTCTCTTTTTGGGTGAGTTTTTCTTTACTGATTTTATACGGGTTTTCACCCTTGAGATATTGGATACTCTTTTTGATTTCATCACGTATGTTATAACCGGCGTTCTTCTCAATATTGAGTTTATCAAGGGTTGACTCAGTTTTTACTGAGGTAGGCTTGGTAGGCTTTACGCTCCTTAACTCCTCAAATTTCTGCCCCAAGTCTTCATGAAATGCTTTACTGGCTTCCGCGTGTATTGCTTTCTGTTCTGCTATCTGCTCTGGTGCTGGTTTGAGTTCGGGGGGTAAATCTGGTATCTTCTCTACTACCGTCTTAATCTCAGATGGAATATCCTGTGATCTTTTTATCAGTTGCTTTGCTCTTACCCAGTTTTTCCCCTTTTCCGCCACCTTCTCAATATATGATTTAACGCTTCCGTGCAAGAAAGAACCAGCTGCCAATAAAACCACCCCTGCCCCAAGGCGGATGGCAGCCGCTGTTTCTGCGCTGTCATCTTCCGTAGCTTTATCTAAAAACCTTCCGAATAACGCTAATGGTGAGGTGGCAATTTCTGTATACATTTTACCTTTTTCTGTAATAGGCTCATGAACTAAGAGTCTATTCACTGCTCCTTGAACCCCAACCGATTCCTCAAAGCTTTTGCCCAATGCCTTTGCACCAACACCAGCGATCAAACTTGGTAAAAATGCCAAATATTCTCCAGCAGCAGATACCGCGCCCTCACCCAAGCCGATCGCTTCTTTAGCTACGGGTTTAAAAAACTTCTGTGCGTGTTGTAGCGGTGATTTACCACCTATCTTAATACCTAAGTCACCACCCCATAGTTTACGCTGTGACTCTATGTCTTGGCGAAGCATCTCTTTTATGGATAATTCTTTTGGAATTTCCCTGCCTTGTCGAGACTTACCCGTACTAAAATCAAACTCATCTTGTTCTTCCTGCTTTATGACAGGTGACAATGCGGATTTCCCCACAGAAAAATCAAACTCTTCTTGTTGAATCACTTGTAAATCTCGAACCAAATTTTAACTTGTGGAAAGTCCCAGTCTTTTCCCTTTCCTGGGGTGCTGATAAAATCTTTAAAATTTTTAAAGTTCGGCATCACATTATCTAAGAATTCTTGAAACATTTTGTCATATTTTCGGATGATTCTCTCATCTTGCTCTGTTTGCCCTTTATCTTCCACGTTCATCTTAGCGACACCATACTTAAAGGGCATGTCTATTCTAACGCCATCCGAGATGGGGGTCGCACCTGGCAAACCTTTTACCTGCCCTCGTGCCATTTTGATGATTTCTTTTGTACCCCCAATATTATCCAAAGTATCCCTTACAAACCTTTCATTACCTGCCCTGATAGTATATGTAGTATCTTTTCTACTGCTGGATGTTATTCCGAGGAGGTTTTTCTTTCCTTGGATATATTCTTCTTTGGTTATACTCCCAGCCTTGTAAGCAGATTCTAAATCAGATTTCTTTTTGTCACGATCTGTTATTGTTGGTATGTCTGGCCCTTTGCCAAGTTGTGTGCCCTCTGCCCTTGCCTGTGCTTCTAACTTTATTCTCTCTGGGTCTTTTAACCCCTTATATAGATTGTAGGCATCCTTGCGATTGGGGGCAATACCAGTACGAACCATGTATTCGATGGTTTTCATGGTTTCTGATGGTGTGATTGGCTTTGGTTTTGCTAAGTACTTATAGTATCGTTCCGTGGCTTCTTGTCTTCGCTCTGCCAATTCCTGCTGCTGTGCGAATTGATTTTGGCGCTGTTTTAATGCCCTCATCTGCATCATCATCTGAAGCATATTTGTCATCTTCTGGTCATTTCTGGACTGCTGGTACTGGTAGTACCTGGCAGGGTCTTGTGGTGAGTAATATACTGGCATGGTTATACCCGCCTTCCCACCTGAAATCCAGCAGGTGGTCTATTCATAGCCTGCATTATCATCATGAGCATCTGTGGGTCAAACTGCGGCATCTGTGTCCCTGGCGGCATCCACTGCTGTGGTGGTATCCCTTGTTGTCCCTGCTGTTGCTGCTGCCCTTGTGGATTCATCATCTGCTGCAGCATTTTCCACATCATTAACTGCTGAGATATGTCCTGTAGTCCTTGTCCAAAATCCGGATATTTCATATATGGATTGTAAAAATTAGGCATTATTATCTCCTAAAATAGATTACCAAACCCGCCTGCCATACCTGCGGCTCCTAAAACACCCCCGCCAAGACCAAGTAATTGGCTCAAAAAGCTGGGCTGGTACTGCTGTGGCATCATCTGGCTCTGCATACCTGCATAATTCATAGCACCTGAAAGCCACGGGTTTCCCTCTGGGGTTCCTCTCATCCAATTTTGGTAAGCCCTCTGCAGCGCCTGCTGCCCCAGACTTGTCATTCCGCTTCCCATCTGGTACATCCTCTGTGCCCATTCCTGCGGTGCGTTTAGATACTGCTGACCCAAACCAGTCAACGCTCCTGCCGCCTGCATACCACGGTTCTTTGCGGCCTCTGTCAATCCCAACTGCTGTGTGGCAAGGTTGGAGTAGAGTTTATTGGCTTCCCTTCCTGTAATATCTGCAATATTTCGTCCCATGGGTGTCGAGTAGCGTAAACCCATAAGCCCCATCTGCTCTGCTAGCTGTTTAGCCTGGTCTGAGATAGTCCTCTCAAATGGTGCCTGCTGTGCCTGCCACCATGATTCTGTCGAAGTCGGTAGTCCCTGAGCAAAGTTTGTAAATACATTACTTGCCGTATTCCACTGCTGTGGAAACGGAAATGGTTGTGATTCTGGCATTTGAAATCCCTCCGTCCACCCCGTGTTATTTGTTTCTCCTGACGGTGGTGCGAAATAAGGCTGTGCATTACTCGTGCCCCCCTGGCCATACTGTGCCCGCCATTCTGGGGATTTAGTTCCTGCAAAACTGGCTGCCATCTGAGGTGTCAGCCCCCATTGAGCGAACATTTCAGGTGTAACCGCCTGGCCAGCCTGTGCGTATAACTTCTCAATATCGTTAATATTCTGAAACCCATATGTGGGATTCCATATATTATGCGGCGCCCACGATGGGTTGCGGTACCACTGCTGCTGCACCCACGATGGATCCATTCCTGTATTCGTATGATTCCAGTCAGTCCACAGATTGGTTCCGTATGTGCCGCGTGGGTCATAGGGGGCTGGTGTGGCGGGTGGTGTTGCAGGTGGATTAGGTGGAGCTGGTGCGGCTGGCTGTGGGTTCCACGGTGATTCTGGGATACCGTATTCAGAGGAACCAGAGAGTGGTCTTCCAGTATTTCTATCGTTTGGCATATTGACTTTAGTAAAATCAATCATTAGAGTTCTCCGTAAAATTTCTCATAGAGTGTTTTAGTGCGCTTTATGGCTTTCTCAAAACCCGCTACGGCATCGCTGAACCCTGTCCTCAGCTTCCCGCTTGGGGTGGTTCTAAAACGCAGGTAGCGGGTCTGGGTCGGGTTTTTTGGCGCGCGATTATAAAAACGCCTTTGTGATTTTTTAAACATATTGATTCATGGTTTTAAAAATGGAGGACGATTCGGTGGTGCAATAGGAGTGCGCCATGGTGCATATGGGTCATAAGGCACAAAATTGCCTTGTCTATTTTCCTCACCTGGCAAACTCGCACCTCCGCCTCCACCTGGATTATTAAGGGGAGGAGGATTATTAAAATTCACCTGTCCTGGCATAGGGTATGCCCCAGATTGGAACCCAGGGAACATATACGGCCCCTGACCACCAACCTGACTCATC
>CAZVSF010000116.1:6603-9521 GCA_964630195.1 uncultured Lentisphaeria bacterium | reverse complement strand
ATTATCATCAAAGAACCAGGTCTTCCCATCAGGGGCGACCACCTGGGATGCGAATGTCAGATCATTTATCAACATCCCGCATTGGCTCCCCTGAAATTTACCAACAGTCATTTTTACGGGATCTCTATTGCCATTCCCTTCATAGACAACAGTGAGTTGCTGGGATCTTCCCAGCATTGCAAACAGCGTGACAATCGCCACAATTAAAGCGAGTATAGAGAGAATGGTCCTGATGGTTTTCATTTGCTAATCCTGAATAAAGCTATTCATCGGTCGTATAGTCAAGTTCTGTGGAAAGACGATAACGCATGACCCGCTGATGATTTGTATCTGCAATGTATACGATGCCATTGACATCCACGGCGACGCTTCTGGGCGCATCCAGAATATCCGCCACTTCAACCTGATAGGTCGTGTCGCGGGTAACATATTCATAGCTTGATCCGACCAGAATGGAATCGACATAACTGGAATCAACCAGAACCCGGTTCATACCAATATTAAATGTGAATCTACCGGATGAATTGAATTGCTGTATACGATCATGTCCCGTGTCAGCGACATAGATATTACCAATGACATCAAGACTCACATCCGAAGCCTGTAGATATCGTTCAATTTCCATGATATCATCTTCACCATATTCAAAGCCGGAGTTACCTCCAACTTTGTGTAGCCCAAAATTTTCACCCCATTGCGTGTAATATAATGCACCGTCATTCCCATGGGTCATTCCCCGGGGATCATTGACCGTTCCATTGCCCGTTCCCGGAGAAACAGCACGGCTTGTAATGGTGCCCCCATATACAAGAATTTGATCTCCTGCACCCGTAAGAAGTATGGCGATGGGGACATATTGGAGTTTAATAATTGCATTTGAATGAACATCGGCAACAAAACATGCATCGCCAAAACTGCTGACACCGGTAACATGTATATTTTCCGGGCTGATGAAATAGCGCGATATCTCAATGGCCTCGAGACTATCACTGGCGTCCCAGAAGGGACGAGGATTTACCCAATAATCAAGATTTTCTTCAGCCCATAAAATTGAATCAATTTCCCAGTCGAGCGCCTGGAGACTGGCGATTGAATCATAATTGCTCACCCATAATAATTCACCCCCGGCGGATTCGAGTCTAACCCGACTGGCAATACCTTCTACACCAACATTATTAAGATATTGATTCCAAACCATGAGTCGATTGCTGCTATCAGAGATAAACAAATTGAGACGACTATCCTGATCAATAGCATAAGGTGCAAAACTGTTGCCCATATGGTCCGTCAGATTCGAGAGGGCACCGAATTTGTTGCCGTAGTCATCATTGATGACCTCATCTCCGGAGGTACTGATAACATGTATAGCAGACTGGTCCCGATCTGCTATGAAGACATAACCATCGGCCCCTACAATGATATCCCATGGACTGGAAAAATTATATCCATTGTTTGCGTCCCAGTCCGGACTTATACGGATGTAGGAAGTATCGCCTGCGCCGAAGACGGGGTTGAAGGAAGATGTTTCGGTGGGTAAGTCCACTTTAACCCCACAACTGCCAAGCAGAAGAACCATGACCCCCATGAGCATCAATTTGGTGTATCGTAGCATTAGAAAGACCACCCCAGACTGATATGCTCAGATCGATTCAGATCGGACATGTCTGCATATGAATAAGAAAATTTGAAACCAGACCATTCAACGCCCAGTCCAAGGGTCCATGAACGTACTTCGTCGCTAAAATGGTAACCACTCCGCAGGAAGAGCATATCATGGAATCCGTACTCCAGACCCAATGAAATATTTTCAGCATTGTCAACAGGGTGATTGAGCTGGATTGAGCTGGTCAAATCCTGGGTTGAAGATTGCAACCATTCATGGGCCACACCAAGTCGAAAAATAGTGGGGGGTGAAAATGCTTCATATTCTGCTTCCGTTGTATCTGAATTGGCATAATTGCCTGTTGGTTTGGCCGGTGAGCCAAAATTCATGAGCGAGACAGCAAATCGGAGATCCTTATAACCGGTTCGATAGTAGGTCCCCAGATCAATCAGAACACTTCGCATGGACAAATCAGCCAGTTGTTCTTCCACCAGTTTACTGGTGATGCCAAAAGAGAAGCGATCCGTCATTCTAAGGGCGTAGGTGAGCCCGAGAAGCATGTCTCCATAGTTAAAGTATTCTCCGGTTCCACCGGGTTTGTATTCAGTCGTGATTTCTGTGGCAGGTGCATATAACGCGAGAGCGCTGATACCGATATGATGCACACGCCCAAATTTCCAGACACCGGCAAAACTACTCAATTGAAAATCGGCGATCCATTGACTCTGGTCTACCATAACATTTATCCGGTCAACGCCCTGCGCAGCCCCTGCAGGATTCCAGAAAAGACTGGTGGCATCATTGGCAATGGCAGTATAGGCACCTGCCAGGCCGTGTGCTCTGGCACCAATTCCGATCTTCAGAAATGAGAAAGAGGATGTCCCAGCCCGTTGTCCCCCGAGGCTTGGGAATAGATTTCCCTGACCCAGGATAAGCTGAGTGGAAAACAGGAGGATAAATATGAGCAGGAAACGTCGCACTAGAATCTCACACTCAAGCCCAATTCTACAGTTCTTGGAATGGAGTAGCGACCGGGATTGTAGTTGGGATCGGGACTATTGATAAAACCGTAGGAATAAATTTCACCTGGATCATATCCCTTGCCTGTAAAGGGGTTGATACTTTGTGGCCGCTTCACATTGAACAGGTTCTCTATGGTGCAATACGCCTTCCACTCCAGACCAGTGACCTGGAAGTATTTGTTGAGCTTAAGATCAACAGTTGTAAATGGAACAGCGGTCTCAGAATAGGGGGTATCACTTTTGGATTGACCTTCATAATAGAATTTTCCATCCTCTTCACGCAGCGTGATATT
>CAZVSF010000116.1:0-6503 GCA_964630195.1 uncultured Lentisphaeria bacterium | reverse complement strand
AGGTTTGCATCAGCAGAGAAAAACCTGGCAAAGCGTCGTCTGAATTTCATCTCGATACCCCGGGACCTGGCATAATCCATATTGATATAGATCAGATAGGAGAGATGACCATAACGGGGATTAAAGAGAGTGACCCTCTGACTGGTCTCATAGTCGAACATATCTTTATAGAAGGCTTTCACCTCCAGAACCTGATTTGCATCAAACTTATGTTTGATCCCGATTTCATAAGCTACGGTAGTCTTTGGAGAAAGATTGGGGTTGCCAAAAAGCTGATAAGTTGCTTCTGCAGAAGACCGCAGCTTCGCGTAAACATAATTAAATGTCGGTAACTGTGAGAAGTGACCGTAGTTGAAGTACAGCACATCGGAATCAGTCACGGGATGAGAAATACCCAATCTCGGACTTAAATGGCCTTTGCCTCTCTGCCCGGCAAATTCAAAGGTTTCTGCATAAAATTTTGCCCTCGCTGCATCTGTGATGGTCAGCACGGAGCTATCGGCCACAGCTTCTTCCAGGTATTGCCCGGGGAACCAGTAATCATAACGGATACCAAGGTTTGCGATCATACCATCAAAGGTGATCCGATCCTGAATATAAAAGGCACCATAATCTGTTGTGACATTCCAGAAATCATAGTTGCGACCCAGTCCTGATTCCCCCAACCAGGGTGAATCGATATCGATCACCTGAAGCTCGGAGCGCTTATGATCATATCCGGCTTTAAAGCTATGACGTTTGGAGGGTTGATAATTTACATCCAGATCGATGGAGCGATTGTCTGAATAGTAGTCGTACCAGTCGGAGGCATCACCATGATCCCAGAATTCGTCTCCATAGGAGATATCGATCTCGCCATCGATGCCGACCTGGAAATAATTGATCGGTTCTGTATCCGTGGTTTGCTCGTATTCGGTCCAATGCTTATTCTGTACGGCAGAATGGACATTGGTGAAAAAGCGACCCATGGCGACTTCAAAGAAGAGCTTTGGGGACAGCGTGTGGGTATACAGGATTGAACCCAGGATGGTTTCATTTGTGGTCGTATTAAAATTGTTCAGGATGTTTTGGTATTTATAGGGAAATCCATAACCCTGATTAACGCTCAAAGAAAAATCATAGGATATATTCAGTTTTTGCTGACTGTTTATCTTCCAGGTGAGCTTGTATAGACCATGCCAATTATTTCTCTGCCGGGGAGCCATTTTTTCCATCCAGTCCTGCGAAGGATACAATTTCTCAGCACGCGGCAGATAGGTATCGTCAAGATTCATATAGCCATTCATAAAAAAGCTGAACTGTCCGGGCAAATGCATCCCCAGTGCATTCAATACACCAGAGACGATCTCAGGTCCACTCAGCGTGAATTCGACCCTGTCCTTGGTGAAAACGTCCCAGGGTAGTTTTTTCAGCCCGAAGTGATCGCTGGAATAGGAGACCGTGCCGTGATAATCACGAGATCCTTCCTTAATACGGATGTTGATGATCCCGGACATGGCCTGGCCGTATTCAGCATTGAACCCACCGGTGATCACTTCCATTTCTTCAATGGCATCCACATTCAAATAGACATTATTGGTGCTTCCGGATAGGGGGTCTTTGACAGACATACCATCTACAATGAACATGGATTCATCAACGCGCCCTCCTCGAATATGAATTTCATTATCCTGAGAAGTGATACCTGCCTGCTCAGCCAGAACATCACCAACATTTTCAACAATATTCATTTTTAGATCATCAGCGTTTAATCGGACACTGGAAGCTGTTTGATCCACCTCCAGGAGGGGACGTTCCCCCTCGACCACCACTTCCTGACCCAATGCCAGAGTGGTCTGTTCCAGCTCAATTTCTACAAATGCGGGTTCAGCGATGGTAACGATGGTATTGGTCTTCAAGACGACTTTATAGCCGATCATGGAAAATTCGATGTCATAGGTCCCTGGTGACATCCCGGCCAACCGGAAGCGACCATCCAGATCTGTAGCACCCCCATAATAGCTCCCTTTGATAATGACATTCACTCCAGGCAGCGCCTCACCGGTTTGTGGATCGGTGACACGACCTTCAATAACACAGCTCCCCTGTGGAAAGATGGACACTGTCAACCCCAGAACTATAATGAGAACGAGCAGGGATCGCATTACTGGAAAACCTCGAACAGGATATGATCCATGACTGAAACAATATTATCATTCCCATCACAAAGATGCAGTGGCAGACTAAAAAATATGGATTGTCCAGATCCAGGCGAAGGTCTGAAGAGTTGTGCCACAGGTGGATTGCCTGTCCAGGCATCATTTGCGTTGCGGGCATCCTGCAGGACAAACAGGTCTTTACTGGTTTCACCATCAATGAGAATTGCGGGATAATAAGCGCTCACCCGTCTGGCGATGAGAGCAGATGTCTTCAGGGAAAGTTCTGGCAGGACCACAGTTGAATCCGTGATGTTTAATTCTACCATATTGATATCCAGACCCGTGACCATTCGACCAGAGGGATTGATGGTCCAGTTTGAGTCTATACTCGTAAAGGTATATTCCGTATCAATAAATATGCTGGAGACAAAAACATTGCCCCCGCCCTCTAGATAGGTCCGCATGGCACCGTCTGCTCCCGGCAGCGTGGGTGCTTCAGAATAATGGTACCAGATCACCGTATTGAAATAATTGAACATGGCCACCTGATCGGTTGCGGCGGTGGGTAAAGCTTTTTCGTCATAGCCCAGTTCAAGGACGGAATAGTTGTCCACCCCTACCAGAGAGTCCAGAATATCGGTGTAGAAGGCATGGGTCGTTCCATTGTCCAACTTATAGTCATCAACCAGGAGAATATCACCGACGGGCTCAACAACTCGCCAGCCATTTGGAGAGGCGTTGTCGCTGGAGTCCGGGAAATACAGCAGATTGCTGTAGGCACCAGCTGTGTCAATGGCCTGTACAAAAAAGGTATGAAATCCCGGTGGAATCTCCGTCAGCGTTACGCTGGAAACATCACCGGAGCGGTAATTCCAGCTCCCCGTTGTATCCAGCCGGAAGCGGATCTGATTGATGGTCTCAAGTCCATCAAGATCACTGACGGACCAGGAAAAGGTTCGCGTTGGAAACGTCACATGGGTAACATTTGGATTGTCACCGGCACTCGGGTTGCTATTGTTGGTAAATTCAATTTCGGGATGAGAATTGGCCACCGGAATTCGTAAACTTGCCGGCGTTGGATCCAGTGCTCCTTCATTATCCTCTGCCTTTACCTCAAAACGAAATTCATCGTATGCAATTTGGAGTGGCAGGAAAAATGTATCCGATTCCGAGGTTGTCCGTGTCCACTCCTCTTCAAAATTCCAACGATAATGGTAGGCAACCACTTCACCATCCGAATCTTCCCCCCACCAGTACATGACCTGATAACTGGTCGTGGTGTCCGCAATATAGCGGGTGATGACAAAGCTTGTATCTGAACTTGTATCTGAAAGCACCGTATCGATCTGATCCGGTGCAAAATTTAGAAAGAGATGTGTTTCTGGTGCAGCATTTACAATCCCCTCTGAGGGTAATTCATCCAAAAAGGGATTTTCAAGAGACTCGCAGGTCATGATGAACAGAAACACGATCATCATCAGGATGCCCGTGCTTAAGTTTTTCATGATTCTCATTGTTTAGGTCTCTTATGAACAGATAATCCCGCCTGATGCAGGGCACCAGGCGGGATTTAGGCATACTGTTATTTCAAATAGGTCATTTTCCCGACCAGCTGTTCTGAACCTGCCACCATGCGGTAGAAGTACAGACCCGATGATACAGGACGACCCTTTTCATTTAATCCATTCCAGACAACCTGATATTCACCGGCATTCATGGACTGATCCACCAGTGTGGTCACATACTGTCCGAGCTGATTATAGATCACCAGATGGACAGACTGTCTTGATGGAATGCGGAAGGCAATGTTGGTTGTTGGGTTGAAGGGGTTCGGATAGTTACCCAAGGCATACCCCATTGGAACTTCAACCTGATCCACAGATGTGGTATTCAGGATCAGATCAGTCTCATAAAGGGGCACCAACTTGTAGGTTGATGAGTCGGCGTAGGTACCATAGTGGTGATAAACCCATCCACGGACTTCATCATAAAGAGAGCCTGTAGGAGGCAGGATGTAATTGGAGAGACTATCTGAATCGTCATCTACAAACACACCACCACTTCCATCATCAATGACCATAATGTCAAAGTTGGTTGGATTCAATTCAGTGATAACTGCATCTTCCACTTTCACAACCACGTTGCCCCATTGTTCGGCAGTGGTTGGCCAACGAAGATCACCTGTCGGCACAACAGGTTCCTCAGGAACAGACAGACCGATATCGAGAAGCTCTGCTTCTTCCGTGATCCAGAGCTCGGTCATGTTGGACACATTGGTGCCTTCATGGGTATCGAATTCCGTGATACGACCCGTCAATTCAACCAGATCACCTTCGAACAGAACGGGGAAGGAGGTTGAGTCTGGGCTGTAGCTCAAAATTGATGACCAGGGACCACCATTGACATCCTGGAGGATGAATTTGATACCCGAACCAGCATAAGAAAGTCCTGTGGGCATAGTGACAATTCCCTGAACCGTAACGATCGTCGTATCGGTCCACTCTTCATGGTAATAGCTGGTGTCTGCAAACCAGACCGAGCTATCCAGGCTGGAATACTTTGGCATGAGATCGGAGTACCTGACTTGCTGAATCGCCTGAATTCGTGTTAACCCATCGGCAGTCTGGATATCCAATGCCAATCTTGGCAGCACTTTATAGGCTCCAAATGAGTAGTCTACAACACCCACAATGGATGACAGAGCTTCGTCAGCAACCGGTGTATAGAAATAATCTGCAGCATCATCCAGAACCTGTTCATTGGTTCCATCAGTTACGCTCCATTCACCAAAACCCAGATCAGGGTCGGTGACGGTAACATCCTGGATTTCCACCAGACAACCCTCGTACATTTCCATATCTCCACCCAGCGTGATGACTATGGGAGGCATGTCATTTCCATGACTCAATATTTCAAACTCTGTGATATCCAGAATTTCGGTCATATCGTAATACTCATCCACGGTACCAGTAAGACGTACTTCATCGCCCTGGGCTAGTGCCCGACCCGGGTCATAAACCTTGATACCGGATTGGGCGGCAAAGTCATCCTGAATAAAGTAGTAGTGAAGATCATCCTCAGGATAAAAGGCGAAGGGTTCGGCTGTTACAATTCCTTCAATGGTGACTGACGTTCCAGAAGGAACTGTACCATCCTGCAATGATGCAATACTATTAACGGCACCACCATAAACGATATAGCTGAAAGCGTCCGTGGTGCTTACACCGCCAAGATCATCTGTGGCACTAATGGTATAGCTCACCACTGCATTGGCAGCCTGGGCTGGGATCATACCGGTGTAGACATCATTGTCACCTGCTGTCATGACCACAACCATCTCGGTGCCGCCATCCACAACATACTCAAGGGATGCTGAAGCAACGGCTGAGTTGTCTACGATCGTCGCAGTCACAGTCACATCATCTGAGGGGATGGGACTGGCAGGATCTTGTGAAACCCCTGTGATGAGGGGTGTAGGATCACCAATTTGTTCAAGATCAGAGTAATATCTGGGGAAAACCTGAAAGTCTTCATAATAGCGTCCCACGATACAGGTCAGATTGAAATAGCCTAACATGGCGTCGTAGTTGTGCAGATCCGTATCACCATCAATACGCATGGGGATGCTATTACCCTGGGGATCCGCAATGGTCATGTTGGTACTTGAACTCGAAGTTGGCCAGGTACCACCAATAATAGTGACGCTATCAAGTTGAATATATTCAGACTCATAATCCACACCGTTGGCCAGCAGCTCTGGGATGGTCAATTGCTGAATAACTGGCAGATCGTTATCAGAGCTTAAAACTTCAATATCGGTTGGTGCACTTGGTGCCAGTTCGATTAAATCAGCATAGATATCGATGGTGCCTGTGACCTGAACCTCATCACCAACCATCAATTCTGCATCAAAACCGCCTGCATAAATTACCAATCCACCGGATTCATCCTGAATTGCTGCCTGGGTTGAAGATCCAACCGTTCCCCAGGTTGTGGCGGTTATAATGCCCTGAATAGTGACACCTTCTGTACCGTCTTCCAGTAACCGGGCATCCGCAATACTGATCGTTGTAGTGCCCAGCTCAGTGATCCAGCTGCTGATCAAGGCAATTTGATCTGTCGTAAGAGATCCACCCTGGGGCATTTGCTGTCCATTTACACCGGTTCCAGCAACCTTATTATAGAGGACTGATGTACTTGGGTCTCCGCTGACCACACGGAGAGCCGGAGCATAATTAGATGAGGTAACATCAACCAGGTTATCATAGCTGGAACCAGCTGCCAGACTCAGTCCGGCACTATTGCCATGGCACCCGACGCAATTTGCAGTCCAGATGGGTTGAATTTCTGTCTCGTAATCCACTG
>CAZVSF010000115.1:0-9654 GCA_964630195.1 uncultured Lentisphaeria bacterium | reverse complement strand
GGCGGCATCTATTATTTTCGCAAGACTGAAAAAACCTTCGCGGATGTGATATGAGAGGGACAAGAGGACAGTGGAAAGTTAGATAATGGCTAGTTTTAAGATTTAAGAGTTTCAAAGAGATTGGCGAGTGGAAAGAGGTGCTCAGCATGCAATTTGAAGATGTGGGTTTTTTCTAGCGCCTATTCGCATCTATTGGCAGTTTAAAATAATGTTGACTTGCAGGAGATAGGATATGAATAAATCAGAGTTGAATACTATCTTGTCAGATATGGTGATTAGAATGTGTCAGGTTGGCGCCCCCAAGAAGATCATACTTTTTGGATCAATGGCTCGTAAAGATGCCAAAGCTAACAGTGATATTGATTTGCTGGTCGTCGAATCTTCAAGTTTGCCGCGTTATAAGAGGTCTGCTCGCTACCGGAAAGCTGTTGCAGGATTATTTATAGCGAAGGATATTGTTGTCTGGTCTCCTGAGGAAATAGAAGAATGGAAGTCTGTTCCGAATGCATTTATAACAAGTATACTTCGTGAGGGGCGCGTGCTTTATGAAGCATAAGGGGGATCTGGCTAAAGGTTGGTTTTTAAAAGGAGATAGCGATCTTGCCACTGCAAAATACACAATTGGGAGTGAAGGTCCCTATGACACGGCTTGTTTTCACGCGCAGCAGGCTGTGGAGAAGTATTTAAAAGCAGTTCTGGCATTTACAGGAAGAGATATCCCCCGAACACATGACCTTGAAGAAATTCAACTACTTTGCGTAAATTTTATTTCACATCCTGACTTTGGTGATTTGGCGCTGGAAGAGTTATCAGATTATGCCGTTTCAGTTCGTTACGACTTTGAGTTTTGGCCTGATGTTAATACAGCCCAAGAGGCCCTAGCAACAGCGAAAAGGGTTAGACAAATTGTTATGCTGGAAATGGAAATAAGTGAATAATTTTCATTTTATTCGTGTTTATACTCATCCGTTTGCGATCCAGGTTGTTGATTCTGGCTCAAAACTTTCAACTTGGAACTTGTCTCCATGACTGCCATCAAAGTCGAGAATCTGTCCAAAAAATACATCATTGGGCACCAGAAACAGGAGCGTTATACATCTCTCCGTGATGTGATGATGCACAAACTGCGCGGGATGGGCGAACGTATACGCCATCCTCTGTCTTTAAACAGGGAAGAGATTGATATTGAAGAATTCTGGGCGCTCAAAGATATCAATCTGGAAATTGGTCAAGGTGATCGCCTGGGGATCATTGGTCGAAACGGGGCCGGAAAATCCACCCTGTTGAAGGTTTTGAGCCGTATCACCGAACCAACAAAGGGGCGAATCACGATTAATGGCAGGGTTGCCAGCCTGCTGGAAGTTGGTACCGGATTTCATCCGGAGTTGACCGGAAGGGAAAATATATTTCTGAACGGCGCTATTCTTGGCATGGGCAATCATGAGATAAAAAATAAACTTGATGAAATCATCCATTTTGCAGAAGTGGAAAAATTTCTTGATACCCCTGTCAAACGTTATTCCAGTGGTATGTACGTCCGCCTTGCCTTCTCGGTTGCGGCACATCTTGAACCCGAAGTTCTGGTTATTGACGAGGTGTTGGCTGTTGGCGATGCACAGTTTCAGAAAAAGTGTCTGGGAAAGATGGAAAAGCAAAGCGGGGAAGGGCGTACCATCCTTTTCGTGAGTCATAATTTGAATGCTATCCGCATGCTGTGCAATAAAGTTATGATGCTAAAAAACGGCAGCGTTGACGGCTTTGGCGAGCCATCGGAAATTATCGGCAGATACTCGGAGGATATCAAAGCTGGCGGAATGATGACCCGTGAATGGTCAAGTCCGGGACGTTCTCCTCAAAATTCGGGTATGATGCTGAGAAAAGCATCTCTGACCGACGCTGCAGGCAAGCAGTTGCAGGAGGTATTTACTAACACTGAATTTAATATTCAACTGGAGATTGTTGCCAAAAACCCAGGTACTTCGGTAGGGCTAACCATGATTGTTTATGATGCTGAGGGTAATTGCGTGTTCAGTTCCATCAATAATCGAGACAGTGAATGGTATGGAAAATCAGTGTCTGCGGGAATTTATCGTGTGCTTTGCAGAATTCCGGCAAACTATTTCAACAATGGCTGGTTCAGTATTGCAGTCAATATGTTCGGAAGAAATTTCAGTGATTCAAAAATGGAGAAGGACGTACTAAGGTTTGAGATTCAGGATTCTTCAGAGATTCGCGGTGATTATCACGGTGAGTTTGCAGGATGTGTTCGCCCGGCGCTTGAATGGCGAACCTGGGCATTGGATGGTCAGAACATTTCATGAAAACTATTTGGACTGAAAAGAATGATTTGATGGCAGCAGCAGCCTCTGCCATGCACTCTGTAGAGGTGGTTCTTGATATCGGTTGTGGCATTAATCCGCAAAGTTTTATCAGACCACAAGTACACATCTGTTGCGATCCATACCAAGAATATGTTACTCACTTGCAGCAGAAGGTTGACACGCTTGAAAAAAGAGACCGTAACTACATGGTACTGAACATGGGTTGGGATGACGCGGTTCGTTTCTTCCCGGAAAAGTCAGTGGATACCGTTTTCCTGGTTGATATTATTGAACATTTGGAGAAGGAAGAGGGGTGTCGATTGTTGTCTGCGACTGAAAATATTGCCCGTCGCCAGGTGGTTATATTTACTCCCCTTGGCTTTATGCCGCAGTACCATGAAGATGGCAAGGATGCTTGGGGACTAAACGGGGCTGACTGGCAGGAGCATAAATCTGGGTGGTTGCCGGAGGACTTCGATGATTCCTGGAAAATCTTTGCAACCAGAGAATATCATACTGCCGATAACCTGTCCCGGCCCCTGGAAAATCCCTATGGCGCATTCTGGGCTATCAAAACGCATGCAGGGGTAGAGAGACAAGCATGGTCAGAACAGGAAACGCTACTGAAAAATTTTGCGGACAGGCTTAAGCAGAAGGATGCAGTGTTGCTGCGTAGAGAAGAGGAGATTAACTCACTGATTTTGGCTCGAGTTGAGCGTAAAATTCGCCATTCTATCAAGAGCCTATTCCACAAAAAATCGTCATGAGCGCAGTACAATTCACCGTAACAGCAGCGTATTTGGAAAGCCTGGAAGAGAGAGCATACGGATCATATGGCTATTCGAGAAAATCCTTTGAAGCAGGTGAATGAATATGATTAGAAAATCGCCGATATTGATGAAAGTAGTGCGGAAATTGACGGGTATTTTTCTGTCGCCAAGCGGATTCAATGAACTGATCCGTATCATATCCTCCGACGAGGATCTTGCTAGCAATCGGGTGCGACTTCTCGCCGAGTCCGTCGAACGACACCTTTTGAACCCGTCAGTTAATAAGGCTAGCATTCACCGCAGGATCGGTGAAGCGATATTTGCCCGTTCCGTAGAGCTCTATTCCGGTTACAAACTGCCCAAGCATCTTGTGCGTTACACCTATCCGCCGTTAATCAGTATAGCGCTCAACTCACATTGCAACGCCGCTTGTTTTTTTTGCCGTGAAGATAACTACAAAGGAGATTCGATCGATTTCGATAATGTTGTCAAACTTGAAAACGCCATTCGAAACGCGCGCACGATTGATTTGACAGGCTGGGGCGAGCCGTTTCTTTATCCACGCATGTCGGAAATTTTGAGCTACATAAACTCGATCAATAACTCAGATCACCTCATTCAATTTACAAGCAATGGAAGCCTTCTCTCTGAGCAATGGGGGAAAGCACTGTCCGGCAAGCTGAGCAGCTTCATCATTTCGCTTAATGCCGCCACTTCGGCCACCTATTCTGAGCAGATGCGATACAAGAGCAAGCAGGTAACGTTCGAAAAGACAGTCGCAAACATTAGAGCGTTTCAGGCACAACTAACAGATGAGGATCGCAGTCGCATTATCCTTCACATGGTAGCGAATACAGGCAACTATCGCGAATTGACGGACATGGTGAAGCTCGCCTCCAAGATGCGAATTCCAGCCGTCAATATCGGGCACTATATTTGTGCGCAGAAGGAACACATAGACAAGACCCTTTGGAGTGTAAAGTCAGAGTACAATATAGAGTTGAAGCGGGCAAAGAGGCTTGGGTTGGTGCTGGGAGTGGCCGTTTCCGGTCGCAGTTTCTTCACGGATGAGAAGAAAATTATGAACGCCGAACATTGCATGGCACCATTTGAACAGTTTTTTATTGAAATGCCGGGAACCACAGCGCCGTGCTGTTTTATGGGACACGAACGGATGGGGAACGTCTATCAGGATGGATTCGAAGCCGTCTGGTTTTCTAAGCAGATGAACAAGCTGCGGGAAAAGCGGCACTTGCCACCTTGTCAAGTCTGTGTGATGTTCACGCCATTTGACAATAAGACCGCACACATTTCTGCCACCCTTCTTACAACTCGCCCTTAAAAACATGCGTTTTATGGTGATTCCTGCTGTGGCCAAATCCAGAACTTGGCTGATTACAGGAAAGGCTAGATTTGTAGGCACTTATCTTCTCGATCAATCGCTAAATCTTAATCCGATAAAATGAGAAACATTTCCTAGATGATCTGTCCAGATTCAGATAATTGCCAGAAGCATGCTGAAGGCAGTAAAAATAATATTAGTTATACGGTGAGGAAATAATGCACCGGGAAAGAAAGAGGATACTTTTGGTAGCAATTCCAGGTAGTATCCATACAGCACGATGGTTGCAGCAGATCAACGTTGGGGAATGGGATATTCACCTTTTTCCCAGCTTGGGGGGGGAGGTCGTCCATCACGAGATAGTTAATGTAACGGTTCAGCACCTATTCTTTTGTCGACGGATAAATAAACAATCACCCGAGTTGCGTGGACAGGAACATAAGCTATCTGTACCGAGAATTATTGATTTTATTCGGGAAAGGGTTATCGAACATTTTTTCCCGCAGCAAAGAACTCGGCAGTTAATGAGACTGATAAGAAAGATCAATCCCGATATCATTCATTCCATGGAAATTCAGGCGGCTGGTTATTTGACACTGGAAGCGAAGAAACAGTTAAAAGAAAAATTTCCTCCATGGATAGTGACAAACTGGGGCAGCGATATTTATCTTTTTGGCAGGTTGCAAAAGCATAAGGACAAGATCCGTGATGTTCTTGCAAACTGCGAATACTACTCCTGCGAATGTCAGCGCGATACTAAATTAGCTCGCCAGTTTGGATTTGAGAAAACTATCTTACCCGTATTTCCAAACACCGGGGGGTTTGATCTTGAGGCGTTGGAGAGTTTCCGAAACAAGGTCGTCACCTCCAGACGCAAAACTATCATGCTCAAAGGATATCAGGGCTGGGCAGGTCGGGCGCTGGTTGGGCTAAGGGCCTTAGCGCGATGTGCCGATGTTCTTGCGGGATATGTGATCAAGATTTATTCCGCTAACGATGATGTGATTATGGCAGCAGAGTTATTAACTGAAAGCACCGGGATACCTACTGAGATTATCCCTGCTCATACCACGCATGCAGAAATGCTCTCTTTATTTAGCAAGGCCAGAATTTCCATAGGTTTGAGCATTAGCGATGCTGTCAGCACATCCCTGCTTGAGGCCATGGTCATGGGATCGTTTCCTGTCCAAAGCTGTACCGCTTGTGCAGAAGAATGGGTGCAGCATGGTATCAGCGGTATGATCGTTCCGCCGGAAGACCCGGAGATTATAGAAAAAGCTGTCCGCAAGGTCCTGTCCAGCGATGAACTGGTCAATAATGCTGCGAAGATCAATTGGCAGACTGCACAAGCAAGGCTTGATGATTCGATTCTTAAACAAAAAGCCGTTGAAGTTTATCGCGGGATTATTGATTCGACTGACTCCGGAGGTATCTCTGTCAGCAAGGCTCCGGTTAAATGAACTCCACGCCTAAAGTGTCTATTGTTATTCCGGTTTTTAATGGTTCGGATTACTTGAGTCAGGCCATTGATAGTGCGCTCGCCCAGACATATCAAAATACTGAAATTATCATTGTGAACGATGGATCCGAAGATAACGAAGCGACGGAACAAATTTGTTTGTCATTCGGGGACAAGATTCGCTATTACACTAAGATGAACGGTGGTGTTGCATCCGCGTTAAATCTGGCAATCGGCAAAATGACAGGAGAGTATTTTTCCTGGTTAAGTCACGATGATCTGTATTATCCGGAGAAGCTTGAGGTGCAGATTAATGCCCTGGCTGATCAGGATAGATTGAAGACCGTCCTGTACAGCGATTATGCTACATTCGGTGCTGACCCTGATAAAATACGGGAAATTAGAATGCCTGCAACGCCTCCGGAACAATTTCGTTATTCTATAACTGTGAATAACTTCCTGCATGGTTGTACGCTGCTGGTTCCAAAAACGGCATTTGAAGAGTGTGGTTTTTTTGATGAATCACTGCGGACTACCCAGGATTACGATTTATGGTTCAGGATGGCTGAGAAGTACAGGTTTGTGCATATTCCTGAAGTTCTGGTTAAAGCGAGAAGCCATGCAGAGCAGGGAACTGTTAAACTAAAGAGTGAAGTGATAACAGAATGCAATGCCCTGTTGGGGGGGTTTGTATCAAAACTTGCTGAGCATGAAATGACATTCGGAAATATGAGGTCGGCAAGCCTGTCGTATGCAAAGATTGCTGCCAGCTTCAGATGGCGAGGCTTTTATCAGGCGGAAAAAAAAGCGAGGTCTCTGGCCTTGAATCATGTGCGCTGGGATATGCCTTTGGAGGCACTGAAAACTATTTTTGCACTCCTCTCTAACGCACTCGTTGGTTCGGTTTTAAGTATCTTGCGCAAGATGATCAAAAGTCTGAGGTTCAGGGTGAGAAAATAATGTATACCAGAATAAAAGAATGGTTTTCCAGACCTGACCTGAAAAATAAATTTTCACGCATCTATTCCAGCCATGGTTTTGGCGGGCAAATTTCGCGTTCTGGCGAGGGGTCCGATCTGATACAAACTACGCAGATTCGACAGGCCTTGCCCGGATTATTGAAGGAATACAATATCAGATCCTTTCTGGATGCGCCCTGCGGGGACTGGTATTGGATGAAAGAGCTTGATCTTGGTGTGGATCGATATATCGGGATAGATATTGTTGAGGATTTGATTGAAAGCAACAGAGAGAAATTTGAAACCGACTCCAGAATATTCCAGTGCCTGAACATGGTCGAAGACCAGCTTCCCGAAGTTGATCTTGTCTTCTGCCGGGATTGTCTGGTGCATTTGACATTTAGCGATGCTCTCAAAGTGATTTTCAATTTCAAGCGTAGTAAGTCCCGCTACATTCTAACTACAACCTTTACTGATCGTGAAAGAAATGTTGACCTGAGAGGGAAAGATGTGTGGCGGACATTAAATATGTGTTTGCCTCCTTTCAATTTCCCGGCGCCCGTAAAGTTAATAAATGAAAAATGTACCGAGGCAAACAACCAGTTTACTGACAAATGTCTGGGGTTGTGGCGATTAGAGGACACTGGTTGATTTGTTTTGTGTCAGCAATGATTTGATATGAGCCTGTGTTTGGTGACCGGGGCAACGAGCCCGATAGGGCGATATATAGTCAGTGCCTTGCTGGAAGGGGGGGAGCAAGTACGGATTATAAGCCGGAAAACTATTTCTTCCCGGGATGATAACCTTGAGGTTGTGCAAGGTGACTTAAGGCACAAAGAGACGGTAGCTATTTGCCTTAAAGGTGTGGATTGTGTCTTTCATTGTGCAGCAGAATTTCGTGATCAGGAAACTCTTTGGGATGTGAACGTATGTGCAACTAGACATCTGCTTGAAGGAATATACCAGCAAAGTATCGACTACTTTTGTCTGATTAGTTCAGCTGGTGTGCTAGGCGCCTGTTCTGATCCGTGGGTGGATGAGTCAACAGCATGTCATCCACGCGATCTCTATGAGAAAAGTAAATTTGCTGCTGAGCAATGTGTGATGAACAGTCAGATTGATGCCAGGGTGTGCGTGCTTCGTCCCGTGTTTGTGGTAAGTTCGGAGCGTCCCGGCTTTGTACAGTATCCGATTCGCAATACCTGGAAGGATCGCTTGATGGTTTATTTTAAAGGTAGAGAACAGGCGCATTTGATACACGCCAGCGATGTTGCCTCGGCCGCAATTTTTTTCATGGATAAGGACTTTCATGGGCCTGAATGTTTTTATGTGTCCTGTGATGAAGATGAAATGAATACGGTAGGTGGAATCTATGCTTCCTATCGGAATTTGAGTGAAGGTCATGCACAGGCTGGAAAGTCTGATATTCCTTTTTGTGGCCCCAGACTGTTGCCACATGTGATACGTTTTTTATTGCGGGGACCGAGTTTGCATGGCCGTGTGAGGTTCTCATCCGCCAAGCTGAATAGATTCGGATTTACGTTGCCAATGGGTTTTGGCGGGGCGTTACAAGATATCATGGCATCACAAAAATAATGAGAGTATTGCATGTAAATATGAGCCTTGATCCGGTTAGCGGAGGGGGCACAGTTGAACGTGTTCGACAGCTACATGAGAGCATGAGAAAACTTGATGGGATTTCTTCCCGGGTTCTTTCTATTGATGTGGCCAAGTTGTCTGCTTTGCCTGCATCGAACGATGTGGTTTTATTGCCTTGCTGGAATAGACGCTGGTATTTGCCTGCGCCGAAATTTCTAACGATGTTCAGGCTGGCTCAATGGGCTGATATGATTCATGTAATGAATCATTGGACTATCCTTAATATAATGATTTATTGGATGGCACGGTTAACGAATACGCCTTATGTAATTTGTCCTGCCGGAGCTTTGCCGTTATTTGGACGCTCGCCGGTATTTAAGCGCTGGTATAACAGGTTGGCAGGAAAATCACTGATTCAACATGCGGTTGCAGTTATAGCGATTGCAGAAGATGAAATTGAAGTATTAAAGCAAAGAGGGGTAGCAGAAGATCACATACACCATATCCCTAATGGTGTGCGGTTCGATGATTTTTCCTGCACAGAAGAGCGGCTGTTTCGTGAGTATGCAGGTGTTGGAAATGTTGATTATCTTCTTTTTGTGGGCAGACTGAATGAAATTAAGGGGCCGGATATTCTGCTTGATGCATTTATTGCCTTGTCATTCACTTTCCCCGATCTCCATCTTGTGTTTGCAGGACCTGATGGGGGCATGCTGTGTAGCCTGAAAGATAGAGCGGCAAAAGCCGCGCTGGGTGAGCGAGTCCATTTCCCGGGATATGTTCGGGGCGAATTGAAATCATCTGCTTATCACGGTGCTTCCCTGCTTGTTGTACCTTCTCGTCAGGAAGCAATGTCTATTGTTGCACTAGAGGGGGCCATATGCTCCAGGTCTGTAGTCTTAACTGATTGCTGCGGGTTTGATCTCCTTGAGGAAGCAGGTGCAGCTCGTCTTTCAGTCATAAATGCACAGGCAATGTCAAAAGTCATTTCCGAGCTTATGTCCGATTCAACTTTACGCATTGAAATGGGTGTTAAGGGCCGGCGGCTGGCAATCAAATCCTATACATGGGATATAGCTGCCCGCAGGTACGTTAAGCTATTCAGACAATGTGTGGATGCTTCTGAATAGTGAGGATTCTTGTGGTAAGCCAGTATTTCTGGCCGGAGAATTTTCGTATTAATGACCTGGCTCTGGAGCTGAAA
>CAZVSF010000114.1:0-9681 GCA_964630195.1 uncultured Lentisphaeria bacterium | reverse complement strand
ACTTTAAAGACTTTTTAACTCAAATTTCGGGGGAACTTCTGATATGTTTAATACATCACGAATTTTGCCAGGCGACCATCCAGACCGCCATTTCTCAGTGGCTTTTTCCACTCCGGGCGCAACCCGATATTTTTCAGATATTTTCGTTCACCAAAGTAAACATAGGCTTCACTCCCGGTGCATTTTTGCTTTAACCAGTCTCCCATTTCCTTGTAGAAGGTGCTGAGATCCTCACCGGTCTGGAGCCGTATGCCGTAGGGGGGATTCATGACCAGCGTTGCGCCAGTGGGAATTGTGATCTCCCGATAATCCTTGCGGTGGGTGTAGATCTCCGCACCACGTGGCAAGTGCGAGAGATTTCGCTTGGCAACGCGCAGGGCACTGGGTTCCACATCGGACGCCTGGATCGGAATCTCCTGCGGGGCATCAAAGGCACCATCCATTTCCTTGCGGACCCTGGTCCAGAGACCTTTATTAAAATCGGGCATCTTCATAAAGCCGAATCTTTTTCTGAAATACCCGGGAGGTAGATGTGTGAGAGACATAAAAGCTTCTGCCGGTAAGGTGCCTGAACCGCACATGGGGTCAATGAATGTGGTTTTCCCATCCCATTTGGTCAATTGAATGATGGCTGCAGCCAGTGTTTCCTGCATGGGGGCTTCCACCGTGTCCAGGCGATAACCCCGACGGTGCAGTGAACCACCACTGGTATCCAGACTGATGACAGCACGATTGTTCTCGATATGAAGATTGAACCAGATATCGGGATATTTGGTCTCCACATTGGGACGTCGATTCATTTTCTCCCGAAAGCGATCCACTATGGCATCCTTTAATTTGAGGGAGGCGTATTGTGAATGGCTGATCGCGCTGTTGCTGACCTGGGCAAAAATGGCAAAGGTCTGATCTGGCGAGAAAAGGTCCTCCCAGGGAATATCCATGGCTGTTTTATAAAGATATTTTGTACTATGACAATCAAATGAGATCAGGGGTGCCAAAACCCGTGTAAGCAGCCTTGATCCATAATTGATCCTATAGACCGTCTCAATATCCGCGTTGAAATAAAGTCCCCTAAAACGCTGATTGACCCTGCTGGCACCCAGCTTTTCAATTTCTGCTGAGGCCATTGCCTCGAGGCCATTGGCTACCTGGGCAAAATAACTATTGGTCTTTTGATACTGGAAACTCATCTATCTTCAGTTCGTTTTTCTTTCCTCATCTGGGAAAGTCGTTTTTGAGGATCGAGTTCCATTTTGCGGATACGAATATTTTCAGGTGTGATCTCAACCAGTTCATTCTCGGAGATGAATTCTATGGCTTCATCCAGTGTGAGTAGATGCGGTTTACGCAGCGTGACGGTTTGATCGGCATTTGCACTACGCATATTGGTCAGTTTCTTCTCACGTGTAATATTCACATCCAGATCTCCTGGACGATTGCGCTCGCCAATGACCATACCGGCATAAACCTGGGTACCGACATCAAGTTGTAGCTCTCCACGGTCTTCCATGCTCAAACTGGCGTAAGCTGTGATCTTTCCTGCACGATCAGAAACCAGGGCTCCGGTATTGCGCTGCGGGATGGGTCCAAACCAGGGCTCATAGCCTTCCATGATGGTGTTCATCACACCGGCGCCTTTGGTGTCGGTCATGAAGGTGGTTCGAAAACCGATCAGCCCCCGAGAGGGGATCCTGAATTCCAGATTTACACGACCACTGCCATGGTTGATGATATTGACCATACGACCCTTACGAACTGATAATTTTTCTGACATGACACCGACAAAATCCTCGGGGATATCCAGATAAAGCATTTCAACCGGTTCGGTGAGCTTGCCATCAATCTCTTTGGTAATGACACGGGGTTTGGAGACCATGAACTCGTACCCTTCCCGTCGCATAGTTTCGATGAGGACAGCCATCTGAAGTTCCCCTCGGCCTCTGACTTCAAAGGCATCAGCACGATTTTTTAGCTGCTCGATCTGCAGCGAGACATTGAACTTCATTTCCTTTTCCAGTCGGGCAAGAATATGCCTTGAAGTAAGATATTTACCATCCTGGCCAGCAAAGGGACTCGTGTTGACATAGAAGATCATGGAAACCGTGGGCTCGTCCACATGGATGCGGGGTAGCAGTGCGGGATTTTCTATTGAAGTAAGAGTGTCACCGATGGTGATGTTCTCAATACCCGCAAAGGCGATAATATCACCTGACACGACTTGATCGACCTGTTGGCGCCGTAGACCATCAAAGGTATAGAGAGCAGAAAATTTTACATTGGGCGTTTGCTTGTGCTCTCCTGCCAGGAGATAATTGGTCCCCATTTTGAGGACGCCATTTCGTAAACGACCGATAGCGATCTGGCCCACATAGGCGTCATAATCCAGATTGGCGATAAGAAATTGGGGGACATGGTCATCATCAGCTTCAGGTCCCTCTATATAATCAATGATGGTATCGAAGAGGGGACGGAGCGTGGTGGAATCGTCGCCAAGTTCATTATGGGCGACCCCATCCTTGGCAATGGTATACAAAATAGGGAAGTCGATCTGTTCTTCTGTGGCATCCAGGTCGATAAATAGATCAAATACTTCATCGATCACTTCAGCAATTCGGGAATCGGGTCGATCGATCTTATTGATGACCAGGATGATACGTAGATTTTTTTCCAGAGCTTTTTTAACAACAAACCTGGTTTGAGGCAGGGGACCTTCACTGGCGTCAACCAACAGCATGGCGCCATCCACGAGGTTTAATCCCCGCTCAACCTCACCACCAAAATCGGCGTGGCCAGGTGTATCAATGATGTTGATCTTTACATCGTTATACTCAATAGCTGTATTTTTTGCGCTGATGGTAATACCGCGTTCTCGCTCCAGGTCCATATTATCCATAACTCTATCCGTGAGTTCCTGGTTATCCCGGAAAATACCACTTTGTCGAAGCATTCCGTCTACAAGGGTTGTTTTGCCGTGATCAACGTGGGCGATGATGGCGATATTTCTAAAATTTTCTTTGCGCATTTACTTCCTCTCAAAGTGGATTTCCCCATTGGAAACACCACAAAATTAAACAGTTAAAAAAGCGCGTGCAGGATGCGCTTTAACAGGACTGATTACAATGAAAAAATGAGATCTTCAATCCTTTAAATGCAATTAAAGCAAGCCGTTGGATTGTATGCTTCTATTAATTAGTTTATCGCCGATCAATTAAAATAGGATTGTATCCACAATAGCAGGAGTTGCACAATGACTGAAATGTATCTCGAAATGGTTCGACTGTTTTTTATTCTGGGAGGAATTGTGGCACTAATTGTCGGACTGATCTTGTTCTTTAACCCAGCCATGGTTGCAAGCTGGTCAAAAAAGGGAGACAAATGGTATTCTTCCTCAGATTGGACCAAGCCATTGGATGTTATGCGGGACACAGATTCATTCTATTTTAAAAATCATCTCCCTACGGGTGTGACCATGATGATTCTCTCACTTGTTGGATTCTACCTCATTGCAACACGTGTCCCCGGCTATGATGAGGTTATGGCCTCAACGGTTGACCTTGAACTCGGGATGAGTTTGGGAATTCTGCTGGAAGGAGTAAAATGGTTTCTCCTGATCAGTATTATTGTGGGATTTCCCATGTGGGGCTTCCTGGCCTTCAAACCAGACTCCTTGAAGAAAATAAATAATTCACTCAATCAGTGGGTATCAGCGGGCAAGGCTCTGGCGCCACTCGAAAAAATGAATCATGGGTTTGATAATTTCGTGCTGAACTACAATCGCTTCTTCGGCGCTGTCTTTGTACTGGGGTCCGTTTTTATCCTTTTCAAATTTCTTGTGTGATTAAACTACCAGAACTCCATTCCTTTCGGTCGTCTCAACTTCAGCTGTCATGAGCGGAAAGGTATATGCTGTTTTCCAGGGATTTAAACCTGGTATCTATGCTTCCTGGGATGATGCTTCGGCCCAGGTGAAAGGGTTTAAGGGGGCTGTGTATAAAAGTTTTCCGGAGGTTACGAAGGCACTCACCTGGCTTCGAGAATGCGTGCTTGCAGCCAAAGAACCTGTTGATCCAGCCCTTATAGAACTGATCAAGGATCACCCAGGCATGGTTTCCACAGAGTCCAGTACATCGGTTTCCAATGGAGAGGGGCGAATAGTTATTCATACCGATGGGGGTGCCTCACCAAACCCGGGAATTGGGGCTTATGGTGTGGTACTGCAAAAGGGGCAGTACCGCAAAGAGCTATCAGCAGGGTATCAATTGACCACCAACAATCGGATGGAAATGATGGCGGTCATCGTGGCTTTACAGAGCCTGAGTGAACCGTCCAAAGTGCTGTTGCATACGGATTCAAAATACATTGTTGATTCCGTCACCAAGCGTTGGGTCTATGGCTGGAAAAAACGGGGTTGGAAAAAGTCCGATGGCCAGCGTCCGGAAAATGTGGATCTCTGGACCCTTCTTTTGGAATTGCTGGAAGTCCACGAGGTAGAATTTCAATGGGTCAAAGGTCATGCCGGCAATGTTGAGAATGAACGATGTGACCTTTTGGTTGGAGAAGCCAGGAAAAAGAAACCCCTTTTGGTCGATACGGGCTATAAGCCGAACTGATCCGCAAAAATGGGAGCTCAGGATTTAATGGTGCGACTTACGAAAAAATTCATCCCAGCATTAACTTTAGTGGCACTCACAGCCCTATTTGGCTGTGGTGGTCCCGAGCAACTGGCCGAAGTGGAAGAAACGCGATTATACTTACCGGGGATGCCGGCTCATGTTGAAGATGGTGTTGCAGAAGCAGATGGTCTGATCGGTGTTCAACCCTCTCAGTACCAAACCACTTATTTCCTGGATAGCATCCGGATTGTGATTGATGATCCCTATGACGATGCGTCTCCATCTGATCTTCAAACAAATCTGATTCTGTATGCGCTCCCAAATGGGAATAGCATTGAATGGACCATGGGTAAACAGAAGAATGAAACGGATGACTGGCACTATAATATCCAGTACATCGATGCCCAAACCCGCTGGCTAAGGGACCATACTCCTGAAAGATATGTTGTAGCATATCTGGAAGCACCAAAGTTGAGTTGGCCTGCCTGGAAGAGGTCTCATCCAGACCATGGGGAAATGATCACACAATTGATGGACGCCTTGAGAGCACTTTATCCCAGGGCTCGTATATATTTAAATAGTCATAGTGGCGGAGGCAGCCTGATCAATGGCTTTATCGAAACCAGGGAGAGCATACCAGCCTGGGTCAGTAGGATTGGATTTATTGACAGCAACTATGGATACAACTCTGAGATTGGTACGAAATTGAATGTTTGGCTGAATGGGGATGAAGACAGGCGTCTCGGCGTGTTTGCTTACAATGATAGTGTTGCCCTGTATGAAGGGAAGCCATTTGTATCTGCCACGGGTGGCACATGGTTTCGATCCAAAATGATGCTCTTTGATCTGGGGCAGATGCGCGAGTTCTTTCAACGTCCACTGCATGATGAGATCACAGAATATCGTTCCAGTGGCGATCAGGTGCTGATCCTGCTCAAGGAGAACCCCGCCAGGGAGATCTTCCATACGGAGCAGGTTGAGCTAAATGGATTTATACATAGCGTTTTGTTTGGAACTGAATCTGAAGAGCAGGAATATCAGTACTTCGGTGCCCACTGTTATGATGAATACATCACCCGGGAAACTCCAACTTTATAGATCTGAAAAACTTTAAGGAATATTTGTGCATAAAAAAAAGCCGGCTCTCCTGGGAGGCCGGCCTTTTATAAATTCTTTAATTTAAAGAATTATACAGCAGTTACGTTCTCTGCCTGTGGACCTTTTTCGCCCTGTGTGACATTCAAAGTAACGTTTTGTCCCTCTTTCAATGACACATGTCCGGAACCGTTGATTGCGCGATAATGCACAAATACGTCTGGACCGTCTTCCTGCTGGATAAAACCGTAGCCTTTAGAATCGTTAAACCATTTGACTACGCCGTTGACTAGTTGATCAGTCATTTGTACCTCTTTCTTGAACTTACCACCTGATGTGGCTTTTTTTTAGTCAGGCTTTTTTACATACAGCTGCAAAAAGCATTTCCGTCCGATGTGGACATTTCTGACCGTCTCACAGAATATGAACAACAAAAATTAAAAGTAAACAATAATTTATTCAGATTATTTCAAGTATTTTTCAGGCAATAATGCCTCATTTTTTGCCGGATAGACTTGAAATCCAATTCAAATGATCGAAAAATAATGGATAAATCAGCACCTGCTGACTACGCGCTTGCTCATACTTCCAGGACTGTTTTGAAAATAGTTTGGAATAGTTGGTAACTTTTGAAGGATAAATCAGTATTATTGTCATGATGCGAGCTGGGAATGATTGATTTTAACATATTATACTCGAAGTATTCCCGTGACATTTACCACTTCGCTCTGTTCCTGAGTGGAAATGCTGTCGAGGCAGAAGAGATCACTGCTGAAACATTCGCGCGGGCGCTTCTGGGGAAGACCTCATTGAAATCAGCTACGGTCAAGGGCTATCTGCTCACAACAGCACGAAATCTATATCTGGATTCGCTCCGGAGCACAAAGAGGTTCAATGAAATATCTGCTGAGCTCCCAGATAAGGCTCCCACCCTGGAAGAGGTAACCATAATAAAAACAGAATTGGAAGCTACACAGGCATATCTGCAAACCTTTCCAGAAATCGATCGAGCGGCCCTCTTGCTGAGGGGAGATGGTGTGTCCTATCGGGAAATTGCCACATCACTGAACATTTCTCTGTCTTCTGCCAAGGTCAAGGTGCATCGACTGCGTCAAAAATTGGTGAAATGGCGGACAAAAAGAGAGACATGAATAAGGAGAACAAAATGGATTCCATTTCAAAGAATATCATACTGGATCTATTGCCCACAGTTCTTGCAGGTGAAGCCAGTGAGGAATCGAAGGATCTGGTTGAAGCGTATGCGCAACACGACCCTGAGATCGCAGAATACCTGCGTACAAACACATTGGAAGATGATCTGATCTCTCGCAAGATCGATGTACCGGATGATCTGGAAATGAAGACCCTCAGACATGTCCGCCGTCGTGTACGACGCCAGATGTGGGTGGTTGCAACTGCGACAGCATTCATATTGATGCTGCCCCTGGTGGCCATGCAGTTTACCCAGGAAGTAAACTGGGGATTAGGTGATTTTATAGTCATGGGTTTTCTTCTATTTGGTACGGGTTTCACCTATACGCTCATAACAAAATTGTCCGAGAATATTGCTTATAAATTGGCTGTTGGAATTGCCGTACTTACTGGATTCCTGCTTATCTGGGTCAATTTTGCAGTAGGGATCATCGGCTCAGCGGGTAATCCGGCCAACCTGCTCTACGCTGCTGTTTTTGCTATGGGAATCAGCGGAGCTTGGAAAGCCAGACTTAAACCGGCGGGAATGGTGCTTACCATGTACGCAACCGCTCTGGTTCAAATGCTGGTCCCAGTGATCGCCCTGATCTTTATGGGAAAATCTGCGGTCACTCCGCTTGTCTTTGCAGGGAATGCATTTTTCGCGGGCTTGTTTCTCGTATCAGCGCTGTTGTTTCGGAGGGTGGAACGAAAGGGTTAGTATGACATCAGGATGGTGTACTTGCCCATCATAGCCTGTGGTGAAGATGGGGAAGATAACCTGGCCTTAAAGCTTCGGCTGAATGCTCACACCTTCTGTAAATCATATTTGAAAACGACAGGAACCTGACATTTCAAACCATTTTGGATGTGAAAGGGGTGTAAATAGTTATGTTAGCTACCATGGTTGCCCAAAGAAGAAAAACCCAGATTATGACTATTAGCTTGTTATTGGTATTAGTCCTGTTCAATTCCTGTGGCTCATTGCTGACTCCCAGAGGGGTAGCTCAACCGTTAATCCATCCCACCAATCCCATTATTATTATCCCGGGTATGATGGGAAGTACCCTCAGAAATCCAGATACTGATGAAATTGTCTGGGGAAGAATGATCGATCTCCGGGTAGCGAATCCCCATGAAGCCTTATTATTTCCTGAGAAAGATGGTGTCGAACTACCTGTCGATTCTACCCATTCTGATGGTCTTATCGCTTCAAGTATCCTCTCTAGATTTGAGATGCTTAACAGGATTGGATCTGTGACAGTGTATGAGGATTTAATACAGAACTTTTCCAGGTGTGGTTTAGTTGAAGGAGATATTCAACGTTGTTCAGGGTCTGATAATATCTATCTCTTTTCTTATGATTGGCGACAGGATCTGGTTAAAACTGCCCAGCTTCTAGCTGATAGGATTGAGGCAGTCAAACTGGCTTCTGGTCCGGAAACGCAAGTCACCTTAGTTACTCATAGCATGGGCGGGCTGGTTGCTCAGTATTACCTCATGTATGGTGGAAAAGATATTCTGAGCGACTCAACATACACTCCAGATTATTCAGGTGTCCCTAGCGTAGATAAGGTGTTTTTTCTCGGGACGCCCTTCAAGGGGACCCCCATGGCCTTTAAATCATTGCATGGTGGGGAATGGATTGGACCCGGTTTAACTATTTCAAACTGGGCGACCTTCACCATGCCAGCTATCTATGAGATGCTACCTTTTAGTGATGACAACCTTTTCATCGATGATCAGAATCACGTTCAATCTCTCGATCTGATACAAGCAAATACCTGGAAGGAAATGGGTTTCAGCATTTTTCAAAAGGACAAGTGGTCTGAATTTGAGCAAACTTGTCAAACTAGTTTTCCCAACAGCGGTCCAGAGTTTGTGCACGATCTCAGACAACAATATGAGGTATTTTTCCAATCAGCCTTAGATAGAGGCGTATCATTTCAGGGTGCTTTGAGTCAAATAGAATGGGAACGAATATCTTCTGAAATTTTTGTGGTTGCAGGAAATTGTCAGGGAACTTTGGAACAAATACGACTGATTGAGAACGGTTCACAAAAGCAAGTCCAGATAGTCGAATCCAGATTTATCAACGAATATTACTGGCTTGACAATCAGGGCGATGGGATAGTGTTAGCTTCATCTGCAGATGAAGTGGAGCTAACTGCAAATCAAATCCTGAAAGGATGCTTCCGTCATCGAACCATGCCAAATCAAAAGGAAGTATTACAGTTTATCCTTGAGAATCTGTAGGGCTGAAAACCAAAGTAGTGTCATGAATTGTAACTGTGGAAAACGATAAAGTAGTTTCTATTTATTAGAAAAGGAAAGTATGATGACGAATCTGCTAAAATTGTCTTCAAATGAATTGATTGTACAGCATTTTGATTATGAAACAAAAATCATCGATCTTCGACCAACAGCTGCTTACAATGGCTGGCCATTATTGGATGAAAAACGGGGCGGACACATTCCTGGAGCCATTTCTTTCCCGTTCAGATGGTTAAGCGAACTAAGTCAAAAGGACTGTCTCAGAATTTTGAAGGAAAAGGGTTTAACGCCTGCAAAAGATATAATTTTGACAGGGTATCGCGATGAGGAGATTGAAGCAGCTTCACGAGCGTTTCTTGCATTGGGATTCACGTCAGTAATGATTCACGAGGGTGGCATGAGCTCCTACCTGGAAGAGGAAGAGCGTCCTATGAGAAGTCTCCCGCGCTTCAAACATCTCATACATCCTGAATGGCTAAAGAATATCTTGAGCTCAAACCACTCAAAG
>CAZVSF010000113.1:0-9775 GCA_964630195.1 uncultured Lentisphaeria bacterium | reverse complement strand
CGGAGAGCATGCTCCTGCTCTAAGGAATTCAACACACTCATGGATTGAAAATAGGTATAATCTAAATTCCATGATGAATTCGTTTTTCCAAAACCATTTGCAACCAGCCGATAGTATGAACCATAGATAAGATCCAGATTCAGTATGAACAGACTTGCGACCCTGCTGGATATTTTGTTATAATAAAGCGGTCTATCACCATTCTCTCCCCCATAATAGTCAACACCGGTTCCAATACTTAACCAGTTATTGACCCCATATGCAAACCCAGCTTGAGACTGGGGTTGTTTGGTGGCGGTGTTGCTCACATCGTTGACGAGAGCCGATCCAGCTGAAACCTGGTATCTCAATTCACCAGGTGGAAGGAAGGTGAAGGGTATATCGATTTGCCGATCGTACTCAATAATTTCGCCCTGCTTGGTGAAAATTTTAATTTTATAATTAGATACACCATAGGTGAGCGGGACAAAAAACCGATAATATCCCAGATCTCCTGTTTTTGCCACATCTACCAATCGGTTGTCCTGGTATAGTTCTATTTCTGCGTCAGAATCAGTAGTTCCATCAATAATGTATTGGTCAAATGAACGACGGGTGGTGATGGGAAGATTCGATACACTAAAGCCCTGGATGGATCGCGAGGTTAGACCCGTTGCACTGATGTTGCCAATGTTTAGCCGGGTAAACCAGGGGGATTTATCATCGACATAACGCCAGCGAAAACCTGAGGCAGTAACAGAAGTGCCAAGTGTATTGACATTGGAAGTTATACTTCCTGAAATGTCACCATATACAATCTCAGCACCCAGGCTGGTGTTTAAGCTTGCGTATCCTGTCTTGCCAGACTGATTCCCAAAAAAAGTATAATCGAGAAAGGCCCCATTCAACGCGCGTGGAGTACGATCCAGGAACAAAGGATACCAATCATCAGACAACTGCATATACTGCACACGACGTTGTTGTTTACGACGATTCTCATAACGAGAAACGATAGGAAGTACATTTTTCGATCTTAGTGACAAGACCAATCTGCTTAAGTTAATAGTGAACTCTAAGCCAAATATTTCTTCAAACCTCTCAGGTTTTAAATAAAAGTCGACATCCTTTACCAGATAATCGGACGCTGTTAATTCGTAGGACTTATCGTTTAGAGTCGCTTGGCTATATGAGAAGTCCAGGTTGTACCTGACGTCCGTGGTCAAATAATAACCAGAGACGCTAAATCTTGAAGCGCTGAGATCATAGTTTATTCCAAACAATTCAAACAGCCCAGTGACAGGCAGGTAAAATTCATCGCCCCGCGCAATGGCGACAACGATCTCATCGATGATTCCCTGATATCGAAAGGCTAGATAAACCTCATCTTCTGGATATACTTGTGGAGATTCCTGGGATACGCCTAAGCCACTCCCGCACAACATCAGCACGAGAGTAAGTAAGTATCTTTTAGATTGCATTTATTAAAGTTTTGTGAAGCTTCCGCGAATCGTCTGGGGATCAGTAGGGACAATATTTGCATCCGGAATATCTTTCCGCCCTGAAGTGACAGTCACTGTGACCGCATATTCACCCTTTGGTAAATCTCCAATATCCAGGTTCACCTTGCGTAAACCATCATAATAAATTGATACAAAAAGCTTCCTCTCCAGAACGAGTTTATTCTTTGTATCATAAATCTGGGCTAAAAAAGTTCCCAGGAAGGGTGCATTCCCTGATTTTGAATAATCAACAAAGATATTGGCTTTGTTATCTTCAATAATCGGCCGAATATTTTTTAAATTGATGTCTGTGGATAAATCACCTGTGGAATAAAATATTGAGGTCACCTGGTTGAATTGCAGGGCAATCTGAGCCGTAATTGCACCTTCACTGGGGGTTCCGACCTCTGGGCTTACTGCGTTTGAAGTGGTGATCAACCTTGACCAATAAACACCAGAACTAATATTTCGCGGCGGTTTGGCAGTGACACGAACGATTTGTCTCTCACCAGGTCCCAAAACAAAGGTTTTGGGGAATCCCCTCAGCCAGTCTGCGCAAGAATGAGCCTCATCTTCGACTCTGTCATCATAGATCAATTCAATATTACCGGCTTCGCTGGCTTTCGGATAAGCAAACTTAAACTCCAGTTTCACTTCCTGGGGGTCATCAGAATTGTTTCGAATGAGAATAGTTTCAAAGCGCTTTTTACTATCCAGGAATGCGGAGGTGGGTGAAATGGCAACCTGAGGATAAACAGAGGTTAACATGAATAGAATTAGAAATGGCAATAGAATCAGTTTTTTGTGTATCATTTCAACTTCCACATTTAGTTAATCAATCTTGGATTTCATCACATATTAACCCGCAATCTCGCTGAACTCAACTTGAATCTTAGTAATCTAAATTCAAAAAAAAAGGGCTGCGAATTGTCGCAGCCCTTTTAGAATATATTGTTGATCAGGGTTTAGTTGTAGGCAATCGTAAAAGTAAGTGGGCTTGAACCTGCGCCAGAAGCTGAAGTATAAGCACCGGGACTTTGTGTAGAGCCAACAGTCAATGTACCACCAACCCAAAGATAGTAGTCACCTGTTCCACCATTGCCCAAAGTTCCACTTAAGCTCAATGTGTTGGCAGTGTTGTTTGTCAAAGCATCCGGGGTGTCGGTAGAAGCTGGTTGAGCATTAACCGTTGTACCAACTACACTTGGGACAAAATTCATGGTGCCAGTACCATTGGACAATGTTGCGGAAGTAGGAGGTGTTACAGCTATTGCAAAACCTTCCTCACCACTGATACTGATTTTTCCAACCGTCAACACGGATCCACCACTACTTGAACCATCTGTAAGTGGGTCAACCACTGCATTCACACCTTTAGCCACATCACCAATTACAACGTCAGCATCGTTAGCGATGCTCAATGCAGTCTGAATTACGGTAGCGGTAACAGCTGATGTTTGGGCAAAAATCGTGGCAGTCATCATGAGCAGGGTTGCGATAATTATCATAGTCTTTTTCATTTTTTTATCCTTTTTCCTTTTTCAAATTTTCAGTTCTCGTTTCGCTCGACGCCTCTGTATATATCAAAAGGGATGCCAAATAATTACTCACCTAGCTAAGTACTATATATATAATACTATAACCAATTTTATTCGACAAATAAATGACGATAGGCAACTAAACTAGTCATGTTTTTTTGACATATTTTCAAAACACATGTCATGATAATCAGACAGTTAAATGTGATTAGAGGAAAATTACCAGTATTGAACGGACAGATCCACGTTACCCGTGTAGACACCAGAGGGAATATTTCCCACATTAATACTTCCGAACAAGTATATATAGGCGGTGACAACATTGGGTGTATGGGATGCACTGGGGGGAGTAGGTGGTGCGCCAGCAGGTCCACTCACACGCTGCTTTAATTGAAAACGAGCAGTATGACCGACTGCCATAATCGCCTGATTGATATCGTTGGCACCCTGATTAGCATAGGCAAATTGGAGTGTCAAACCCATTTTACTATTTGGGAAGCTTTCGTGGACCAGACTGTCAGGCACAGTGAGAATCACTTCCACATCCAGCTCTTCATTACCGGTTATGGCAAAAACCCCCATTCCGCCCTCCCCCAGGCCAATGCTGGTGAGACCATCACCTGGGTAAACACCTGGGAAAGTCATGTCAGCATCTTTGCTGGCACTCAAAGAACTAGCCACATGGACACTAAAATTAATTGTCTGAGCCATTGCATTCACTGAAAGTATTAAACTGGAAATCACCAGAAGTGAGCGTATCAATTTTATTGTTCTTGTCATTTAGTTGTACTCAACTTCAATAATAAAATCTCCATCATATTGTCCAGAGACCAGACCTTCCAGTTTAAAGCGACAACCTACCCATATATTATAGACACCCTCTTCATTCAAAGTGATTGTAGCCGGGTTGCTCTGGAATATGTTTGATTCCGCCTGATTACTTTCCTGTCCCCCACTGAGTTGATAATTCATGATGAGCGGTTGGGTCGCATTAATATTAGTCATAGTGACGACCTTTGAGTATAAGACTTGCACGGTGGAATTTCTTTGTCCCTCGATTCTCAGCACCCCCGCCCCAGAATCGGTAATGGGAGATATAACTTTTTCCCCTGGTCCAGGAATGATTTCGCCAGCATCGATGTCAGCGATGGTGATGACCTCAATCTGATCGATCACATTGGCTGAAATGTTAACATCAACACCTGACCCATCCTGTGCTCGCAGCACAGAAAGGCAAGACATACAGATCATAAGTGCAATGACTCTACTCATCGTAATAATATCATCTTTCTGGTATAATATTTATTTCCTATTTGCATGTGACAGAAATAAATCCCACTGCTTCTCCCCCGAGCGAGCCAGTTTAATCTGTGCTGACCTGCCATATAGCTCTTATTCGTGACCAACTGTTCCACGAGACGACCCCGAATATCAAATATTGTGACAGACAATCGAGCTTCCAGGGGGATTGATATGGGTATGATTGTGCCATCGTTGAAGGGATTGGGATAATTCTGACCCAGAGCAAAATCACGGGGAATTTCGGGAAAAGCATTGCCTGGATCGATCTTCAGGATAAATCTTGGGTGCTTTGCAGCAGCTGCCCGGCGTAAGGCAAAGGGTTCTGACCGTAGTAGATCGTCTGATGGATTGAGTGGTCTCAAAGGTTTGTTTAAACGGCTAGAGCGCTCAAATTCATAGTAATCTGCATTTCCAAAATTAATAATATCACCGGTTTCCAGATCTTCCAGATAGATACTCCATTCCTCTGGGAGTCCTTCAAGCCGGGGCCAGCTCAAGCGATACACGCCTCCGAGTGGTTCCCCCTCAGTATACCCGGCAACAGAGATGGGCAACTCCACAACACTACCAAACCTGTAGGGGTGACTTTGAATAGCCATGGCATCCGCAGCATGGCTAACAGAATAAAGCTCAAGATAGGTTGTTGTTGCTGGAATGAGATAATAGGCATCTCGACGATCTTTACTCCTGGATGCCTGATCATTAAAATCAATAAAAGTAGTGGTTGCCAGTGTATCCACTTCCAACTGCAGGGTGATCAATGGCGAGACCTCTGAACTTTTGTAAAATACGCCGCCGGTCGTTTTGCTGGTCTTAGGTACTTTCAGGACAGGGGCTGCCGCATTGGCTTTTACCCAGAAACCTTGAAATGGTGGTATTAATCCGTTCCCCAGTGATCCAACTGTGCCATTCCATGTCAAATAGTCCCCCGCTCCATAGTTAGCGGAATGATCCCAGACATAAATGACATTATCCATATTGGTCTTGGTCCAGCCCGTATCATCCCAGTCGATGGTCGCAGCATAGGGATTCCCGATGAGATTCCAACCTGTGTCAGCCGTATCGCTGTATGTCACACCAAAATCAAAGACCCCGGCAATGCCTTCCTCCTCATCTCCCAGCACATCAAGGGTAATCGGTAGAGCTGCTGAATAGGCATTTTCACCTGTTATGGCGCCAAAGACATAAACAAATAGACCACGACCTGGAGTTGTAACATCAGTAGAGTTTGTTGGCTGACGCCAGCGTTGGTTGTCTGTACCTTTATAAGTCTCATCATACCATAAAACGGATGGAGATCCAGTTGATGAATCTGAGCCTGTATAACCCTGGGTAAAAATATTGTTGAAAAGATCACCATAAGTGGAAGCAACTGGTGAGGCAAGCACACGCCAGCCTGTGTCTCCAGTAAGCTCTCTTTCCGCACGAATATTTCCCGAAGTAATTATTTTTGTATCCGCGAGAAGTGAATAGCCTGATGGTACGATCAAACTGCCATTGGTAAGATTCAGAGTCCCTGATATGGTAAGATTGCCCACTCCCCTCACTCCAGAAGCGCTATTCACAGTAATATTCGTAAAGTTCAACGGACTCGTCAACGTTTGCAGTGAACTCCCGATAAATTCAACGTATTGAAGGTCACTGGTTGCAATGCCCATATCTCCAGCCACTCTAATGGTGTCCAACGCACCCCCATTGATGTCGCCAGGTCCATTAAGATCTCCCAGAATATCAAAACTGATACTCCCGGAGAGGGTGACATCTGCCCCAGTTTCAACTGTCAAAGATGCAACCTGAAGATTGTCATTTAATATGGTGGGATAATAGGTACCCTGAGCAGGATTGCTGGGGATAAGAACTGCTGAGGTCAATGTGGGTATCCCAGCATCCCAATTTAATATATTGTTCCAATCGGGATCATTACCTGGATCGCCTGTCCAAATGTGGGTATATGCGTTGAACTGGACCCAAGCCGTATCAGACATTCCCACGGCATTCAACACGCCGGTAATAGCGGATAACTCGACCACTGCAGAGGATTGCAATAATTGAGTATAAGTACCATCACCCTGATCTGTCACAGAGCCCAATAAAGTACCAGCCGAGGCAACCAGGTTGACAGTCTCTCCCCCGCTTGTTTTATTATTTCCACCAGCATCTTTCAGCTGCACAGTGAGGGTGGATGTGCTTGCTGCATCATTTTTAAGCACCGCTGGACTGGCTGTAATAGTTGAAGCCACTGCGCTGGCAGCTCCAGATTGAACCGTAAAGCTATTGCTTGTCCCGGACTCAGATCCGGCACTATTAGTTGCCGTCAGGGTAAAATTTCCAACACTACTGATGGCAAGAGTATGCGAGCTTAATACGCCTGCCGTAAAAGCAGCCGTCGTACCACTTCCATTGCTTAATGCTCCGGAAGAACTCATGTCAACCGTTCCGGTGAAATTAACATCTGGTGTTTGCGTCCCATCCACGGCTGATATTTTGACATTGAAATCTATTCCTGCATCCTGGGTGAGGACGTCTCCGCCACTTATCTTTTCGATGAGGAATGTGGTGAATTGGCCTGGTGTAGTGATGGTAAAATTACTACTGACTGCGGAGGTCAAACCCGCGCTCGAAACAGTAAGCTGGAAAGTACCATTGGCATCGATGGCTAAATCACTAAATGAAACGGATCCCTGGGCGTCTGTATTTAGCACTGTACTACCCGTCAGATTACCTGTTCCGCTGGAAATTGCGATGCTGACCGCTGTCCCGGCCAATTCAATCACGTTGTCATTGACATCTCGAATCTCCACCTGAATAGCAGGCGAAAGCGTCGTATTGGTACTGCCATTTGTGGGTCCCTGGATATAGGCAACCTTGTTGGCGGCTCCGGCAATGATGTTCAAAGTTCCCAGATTGGTGGATCCACCGGGTCCAGTTGTACCTGAATTGGTGATCTCACCCGCATTGGGAACAATCGCTGAGGTGGGTCGAACTCTGATGCCACTAAAAGTTACCTGTCCAGGTTGACTGGCCCCATTGGAAGGAGTGTTAATTGTATAAGTAATAGCTGAGCTCGTTCTGGATGTAAAGGAGACCGCCAGGGCGGTTGAGATTCCGTATGCTTGTTGGACAGTGACAGAGGGAGCTACACCCCCAGTGTCCCATTCGAATCCAGCAGGGGCATTGAGAACAATAGTGCCGCCAGATGCCAACTCTCCCGTAACGCTCTCTGTTATACGCGGACCAGCCAGAGTAGTAAAGGTTGAATTTGCATTATCTGCTGAAAGAGAATCCCCACCTATGGCAGGGGCAATTAAACGCATACTAATTGCATATTTTTCAGCGAGGTAATCCTCAATGGTTTCTCGTTCAGCATCCGACAAGTGTCTGCCATAGTGAATGACTTCGGCCATCAAGCCATCCCAACTTGTGGTCGCATCCATGGGTCCCCGCCCCAGTGTCACTTTTGCACCCGTTGCAACGGTGCCCGTCGGTGGCGTTCCTGTGAAAGAGGGGTTGCTCAGGACACCATCAATATATAGATCCCACACTGCACCACTTTTCCAGTCCAGACAGATCACCTGAGGGTTTGTAGTTTGCACCTGGGCAACGCTCTCCATCTCGTTGGCAACCACATCAGATCCAACGGCCACTTTGATCACATTCGTCTGGCCACCATTATCACCTGTTGCATCATAACGTACAGAATATTCTTTATCCCCAAGACCAGGATTGCGCAAACAAATTAACCCCATGTCTGATCCAGTCGAATATGCCTGCACGACAAAGAAGGTGGTAAACTCGGAGAGCGGTTTCATATACAACTCACCATCCCCATCAACCATCCTTGCTGTCCCTGTTCCTGAAAACTCCACTGCGCTTGCACCGTTCAACCCCACGACACCTGTCCTGAACACGGGTTGACCTTTATTATCAATATAATCCCGCCCATTTCCACTCTGGTCTTTCCACATCTGTATGGGATCAGCCTCAATTGCCAGGGTTGTTCCAGCACCATTTGCATAAACGCCTTCATTCCCATTCAACCATAGATCCAGTCCCGATAAGGTGGCTGGCGCACCGGAAGAAATAGTTCGTGTCACTGCACCGCTATAGATTAGCCCATCACTTGCTGTAAAACTTATCACCCGGGTTGAAGTTTGGGGGTTCGCCTGGATGTTCTCATAGGTGACTGTCCGCAAAGCAATTTCATATTCGGCTTTTGACTTGCTACCGGTAAGCACTAACAGACCTAATCCGCTGTACCAGGTTCCAGTAATCCCGTATATGCTACTGAAGGCCAGGACGTCTTCACTGGGTACATAATTTGTTGTGATTTGCACACGAGCACTGTCAATGAGAACGTCATCACCATCATAAACCGTGATTGAATCAGTGAGAACAATGGGACCTGCACCAACACTGTAAACCAGTCCTGCAGTCTCCATCCCAGCCAGAATGGGGGCATCGTTTATTGCAGTAACACTTAAATTTCGACTCAGCGTATTGCTATGAGCCTGACCATCGCTCACATAGAAATCAATGGTTCGGAGCGTCACCGCTGGATCTGGATTCAGGTTATCATAAGTGACTGATCTCAGTGCCGATTGATAATCCGTAAGCAGAGCTGTTCCTGAGAGCGTCAGCATGCCGTCTATACTGCTCCATGAACTCGTTATGCCATTCGCGTTAGAAAAATTTAATTTGTCTTCACCACTCACATAGCCACTGGAGATGGTCACCCAGGCAGAGTCAAGATACGCATTGGTCACATCAGAAATACTAGATGTGTTTGTAATTATCGTATCAGGGTCGCCATCGATATAGGCCAGAGTCGTGCCCTCTATCCCTGAGAGCACGGGTGCAGTATTTACAGCATCAAGCGTGATATCTCTGGTCATACCTGAACTAAAAGCAATTCCATCACTGACTGTGAAACTCACTGTCCGAGTCAATGTTGAGGGCGATGGATTGGAATTTTGATACGTCACTTCCTGAAGGGCGGAAGAATAGTCAGCTATGGATGCATTGCCAACCAGGCGCAAGGTTCCTGTGCTTACTTGCCAGGAGAGGACAGATATCCCATAGTTTGTGCTAAAAGCCAGAGTATCTTCAGTATTTAAATAATTTGTCGTTATCTGAATACTGGCGCTATCCAGAAACAAATCATTGTAATCATGACAAAGAATCGTACCTGAAATTTGGGTGGCTGGATCATTACTTTGATATGGCAGCGGTGCGCTTTCGACATCAGATAAATAGGGGAGTTCATTTGATGTGGATACAGTATGAAAACTCCCGGGTGCAAACATGTTATTATATTCTGTAGAAATCCAATCAGCAGATAATTCAACATTGGAGATACGGACTTCATCAATTAACCCAGCCCATGAACTGGTTGCCCCGTCATTAGAACCTTTACCAAGCAGAAATTTAGAATTCTGGGTAGTAACACCAGCTTTATAA
>CAZVSF010000112.1:7051-9801 GCA_964630195.1 uncultured Lentisphaeria bacterium | reverse complement strand
TTATATCGGAATCTGGGTATCAACCAAAACTCATTATCAGGCTTTTATATCGGAATCTGGGTGTGTAACTTGCGTGATTCCTTGCTTGACTGTTTAGGCATAGCAAATTACCATTAAAGGCTAAATGTGAAAATTGGAAGCTCAGCCTGGATCCACATTTGAATTTACGGGCATGTATCGCCCTTGATTTGGATTCCTGGGGGATTATAAACTTTGGACATAGGAGTAAGATATGAATGAACTCAACCTGACAGCTAATCTTGTATTGCGGAAACACAAAGAACAGAGTGCCTTGCCCGTCCGAGAACGTGATTGGGACAAGATCGAAGACATGGTTTCCAAAATAGGTTCGGTTAATACAACATTTCAAATACTGGCATCTCTGGTGTTTGGTGTTTCTTTTTCCATCATTGCCTTGCTCTTTCTGATGGCCGTGGGAAGTGGTACCATTGATTCTGCAGCAATGATTTCAGGAAATTTTGTCGTTTCCGTCATCGTGGGAATTGCCATAGCGCTGAGTATTCTGGCCAGACAGCAGAAAGTAAATGTCGCCAAGGCAATTGAATATGTGCTGAATGAAATGGACCTTGTGCAGAAAGAATTCAGCCCAGTGAATATGGCTACTGAAGTGAGCGAAGAAGTGAAGGAGAGTGGCGCTTCCGTCGCCGACCAATTCCTGAAATAGGAATGCCGTGGTTAAGTCCTTTATTCTATTAGAAAAGAATGTTAAAAAAAGCCGTGAATCTGCTTGCTCACGCATAGGCGGGCAGTTATTTTCGCACGCTTTTTCGCATCTTCATTGATGCCACGGGATGAATACGCTCTAAAAAGGGCGATCCGGGTATAGGTGAAGAAGTGGGTTTTTTACGGATTGGTATATGAATTTTATTTGTGTATCAGCTTCGATATTTAGGTTTAGGGGGCGATTAGCCCTAGCTATAGTCGCAGACTATGGCGGAGTGCCAGGTGGTTAGAGTACTGAACCCCGAAAGTGTCGGGAGAGTCACTGACCTGAGTTTTTTAAAGAAATGGGCGATACTGGAGACATTGGTATCAATCCAGAATAAATATTTTAGGGGGCGATTAGCCCTGGCTATAGTCGCAGACTATGGCGGAGTGCCAGGTGGTTAGAGTACTGAACCCCGAAAGTGTCGGGAGAGTCACTGACCTGAGTTTTTTAAAGAAATGGGCGATACTGGAGACATTGGTATCAACCCAAGATAAAAGTTTTAGGGGCGATTAGCTCAGGTGGTTAGAGTACTTGCTTGACATGCAAGGAGTCACTGGTTCGAGTCCAGTATCGCCCACAGAAAAATGAATGGGAATATGAACATAAAGATCACATATCCAGACGGTCGAATCGAAGAGAAGCCTGCGGGCATTCACGCATTCGAAATTGCCCAGGCAATTAGTCCTCAATTTGAGAAACAACTGATCGCTGCAAAGGTCAATGACAAAGTTGTAGATCTGGCCACTGTGCTCAACAAAGACGCCAACATTGTCTTTCTAAAAAGAACTGATCCGGAAGCCCACGAAATTCTCCTTCATAGTACTTCTCACATCATGGCTCAGGCTGTCAAACGTCTGTATCCTGATGTTAAAGTGACCATTGGTCCTTCCATCGAAAACGGTTTCTATTATGATTTTGATATAGAGAAGCCCTTTACAGATGAACAATTATCCTCCATTGAAGCAGAAATGCAGAAAATTATTGATGAAGATCTGCCAGTAACTCGTCTGGAACTCTCCAGGGATGAGGCGATCAAGCGATTTGATGGAATGAATGAATCCTACAAGGTGGAGATCATTTCGGAATTACCTGAAGGCGAAGTCATTTCAGCCTATGAACAGGGCGAATTTATTGATCTATGTCGCGGTCCTCATTTACCATCGACCAAACGTGCCGGTGCATTCAAACTTTTGAGCGTCGCTGGGGCTTACTGGCGTGGTGATGAGAATAATCGTATGCTCTCGCGGATCTATGGAACTGCTTTCCCCGACAAAAAGGCTTTGAAAAAATATCTCAATCTTCTTGAAGAAGCAAAAAAACGAGACCATCGCCGATTGGGAAAAGAACTGGGTTGGTTCAGTTTTCATGATGATGCCCCTGCCAATGCCTTTTTCCATGCCAAGGGAACTACGATATACAATAGCATACTGGACTACGTGCGCGAATCAAATACATCTCATCATTATGAGGAAGTAAACACCCCGCTCATACTCAGTGCCAAAATGTGGAAACAGTCCGGGCACTATGACAATTATCGCGAAAATATGTATTTTACCAAAGTTGATGATCGTGATTTTGCTGTCAAACCTATGAATTGCCCGGGGCATACACTTGTTTATGGAGCAGAACCGCGCTCCTATCGTGATCTACCCGTAAAAATGAGCGAGTTTGGCCGCGTTCACCGCCATGAAAAAAGTGGTGTAACCCATGGTCTCTTTCGGGTTCGGACCTTTATACAGGATGATGCCCACGTTTTTTGTACGGAAGACCAGATCCATGCAGAAGTGGATGACATTTTGGACCAGGTTCACGAGGTTTACTCTGTTTTTGGTTTTGAAAACGTGCATGTTGAACTGAGCACCCGTCCAGAAAAATCTATCGGTAGCCAGGAAGTTTGGGATAAGGCTGAGGGTGCCTTAAAGACCGTACTGGAAAATCGTGAAATTGATTATCAGCTAAACCCTGGTGATGGCGCTTTTTACGGACCTAAGATTGATTTCCATATAAAGGATTCACTCAA
>CAZVSF010000112.1:0-6951 GCA_964630195.1 uncultured Lentisphaeria bacterium | reverse complement strand
GAGAAAATTGGTCAGAAAATTCGTCAGGCAGAGCTTGAAAAGATTCCATATATGTTTATTCTTGGAGACCGAGAGGTGGAAGAGAACAAAATTAGTGTTCGTCGTCATGGTGTCGGTGATTTAGGCAGCCTTGACCTTGTTGAAGTGAACGAACGAATTTTAGGTGAAATAAGGGAGAGAATAGATCAAAAAGTATAAGGTATACGCTAAGGAAGATGAGCTCCGAGTCAACGAAGAAATTGACAATGCTGAGGTTCTTCTTGTAGATGAAAATGGTGAACAAGCGGGATTAGTCCCAATACAAGAAGCGCTGGATAGAGCGGAGAATGCCGAACTTGATCTGGTAGAAGTTGCCCCAAACGCAAAGCCTCCAGTCTGTAAACTGATGGATTATAGCAAGTACAAGTATGAGAAAGCTAAAAAGGCTAAAGAGGCAAAGAAAAAACAAAAGATCATTCAGAACAAAGAAGTGCGCTTCAGACCCAATATTGAAGATCATGATCTGAAAACAAAGGTTACCAAAGCACGTGAGTTTCTGGACGATGGAGATAGAGTAAAAATAACGATCATGTTTAGAGGCCGGGAGATGGCTTATCTGGATCGTGGTCCTTTACTCATGACAAAAATCATGAGCCATCTTGGTGAAGATGTGCACATGGAATATACGCCGACTATGGAAGGTAGATTCCTTACCACTGTAGTCACTGTGAAAAAGTGAGGTAAATAGATATGCCCAAGATGAAATCAAACCGTGCTGCTAAAAAGCGCTTTAAACTTACCGGAAAAGGTAAAGTAAAAAGAAACAAGGCTTTCACCAGTCATATGCAGAACAACAAATCACAAAAGCAGAAGAGAAAACTTCGTAAATCTGGTCTACTGACCGGTGGGGATGCTGCCAAAGTGAAAAAAGCGATATCCGCTTAAGTATTAGGAGTTACAATGCCAAAAGCAACCAGTGCCGTCGCCCGTAAGAAGCGGCATAAAAAATATTTAAAGGCAGCCAAGGGGTACTATGGTGCCCGTTCACGTCTGTACAGAACTGCTCGTGAAACTGTAGAGCGTGCCTGGGTTTACGCCTATAGGGATCGTAAGGATCGTAAACGTCAATTTCGTCGTTTGTGGATAGCTAGAATTAACGCTGCTGCTCGTTTGAACGGCCTGAGTTATTCCAAATTGATGAACGGTTTAAAAAGAAATAGTATTGAACTCAATCGCAAAATGCTAGCTGAAATTGCTGTAACAGATCCAGCTGGTTTCGCATCGATTGTAGCAAAAGCTAAATAAACCAACAGTTAGGATAGCGTATGTCGCTTTTTAACAAAGTCGACGAATTGCGCTCGGAATTCAAGCAAGCGTTGGCATCGAGTCCAGCGCTTTCTGATTTAGAGCGGATGAAGCAAAAATATTTGGGTCGCAAAGGTGTACTCAATGATCTTTTTAAAAGTATCAAAGATGTTGAAGCAGATCGGCGAGGAGAATTTGGGAGTGTAATTAACCAGCTCAAGCTGGATATTCATGATCTCATCGAAGAACGTATCAATGATCATCGTTCAGATACGAAATCAACGAGTTTAGTCGATGTAACCTTGCCTGGAATTGAATACTCGCGAGGGTCATTGCACCCCATTGAAAGTACACTTCGCGATTTCAAACAAATTTTTCATCGTCTGGGATTTTCAGTTGCTGAAGGTCCTGAAATTGAGACGCAATGGCGTAATTTTGATGCATTAAATTTCCCACCGGAACATCCAGCCAGGGATATGCAGGATACGTTCTTTCTGAAGAATGATTCGGTCCTGAGGACCCATACATCACCCGTGCAGGTTCGAGTAATGTTGGAGGAAAAACCACCCATAAGGTCCATTATGCCTGGTCGTGTATACCGTAATGAAGCCATAGATGCTGGGCACTACTGTTTATTTCACCAGGTTGAGGGACTCTATGTGGACACAGATGTGACCATGGGTGAACTCAAGGCTACGCTCGAATTATTTTGCCGTGAATATTTTGGAGAAGATGTCAAACTCAGGTTTCGTCCCAGCTTTTTTCCCTTCACTGAACCAAGCAGCGAGATGGATGTCTCATGCTTTCTCTGCGGTGGGAAAGGATGTCGAGTCTGTAAACAGACAGGCTGGCTGGAAATTGGTGGCTGTGGTATGGTAGACCCAAATGTATTCAAGGCAGTCAACATTGACTCTGAAATATACACGGGGTATGCTTTTGGGATGGGAATTGAGCGCATCGCCATGATGAAGTATGGCATTACGGATATTCGGTTACTTTTTGAGAATGACGTTCGTTTTCTCAAACAATTTTAATGATGTTGGACTTCATCTATTTCAGTTGAGGTCATGGATGGATATTTATGAATATTTCATATAATTGGCTAAAAGAATATATCGATATTGATCTGAAACCTGAGGTTTTGGCTCAAAAACTTACAGATGCAGGTCTGGAAGCCGTGATCGTTGAAACCTTGCCAGACTTTTTTAACTCCATCGTTGTGGGTCACGTGATCTCCAGGGAAAAACATCCTGATGCTGACAAACTCAGCATCTGTATGATCGATCTTGGTGATGGTGAGCCCAAACAAATCATTTGTGGCGCACCAAATATTGAAGCTGGCCAGAATGTCCCTGTTGCAACCATTGGAACCACATTCCCTGGTGGCATGAAGATCAAAAAAGCCAAATTGAGGGGTGCGCATTCAAATGGAATGGTTTGCTCTGAACGGGAGTTGGATCTTTCACAGGAGCACTCGGGTATTATGGTTCTGGATGAAGACGCCCAAATCGGTAGCAATATGATCTCCTATCTATCCGGCGATGATGTGAGCATTGAGCTGGATCTGACCCCGGACCGCTCAGATGCGCTGGGACATATAGGTGTGGCCAGAGATCTTGCAGCGCTCCTGAGTCTTGAGATGAGAAAGCCCGCCGTGGAAGTCCGTGAATCCAGTACAGCTACCTCAAGTATTATTTCGGTTGAACTCGAAGATGAATCGGCTTGCCCGCGATACGCTGCGCGTATTGTTAAGAATGTGAAAATTGCTGAATCTCCAACCTGGATGCGGCATCGTCTTCAGGCAGCAGGAATCCGATCGATCAACAATGTGGTTGATGCAGCCAACTATGTCCTGATGGAAACGGGTCATCCGCTACATACCTTTGATCTACGTTATATCGAAGGTGGGAAAATTGTGGTTCGTAAGGCCACACCTAAAGAGAAGATCACAACCCTGGATGGTAAGGAACGAGAATTGGATGATTCTGTTCTTTTGATCTGCGATGGTAAAAAGCCGGTAGCGGTTGCTGGTATTATGGGAGGCGAGAATTCAGAGGTCAAGGATGATACCACCGATCTCTTGCTTGAATCAGCTTATTTCGATCCTGTCGTGGTACGCAGGGGTGCAAAAAAACTACAATTATCTACGGACGCCTCTCATCGTTTTGAGCGTGGTACGGATCCCAATGGCATTCCGTATGCGCTGGACCGCCTGGCAACTTTGATAGTTGAGCTGGCAGGAGGGGAGATCACACAGGGTCAGGTTGATGCCTACCCAAATATTATTGAGCCACTGAAGCTCACGATGCGGGCAGAGCGCTGCAATGCTATCCTCGGAACCGATATTGATGTGGCAACCATGTCAAATATTTTTAAAGGTCTGGAGTTTCCCCATACTGAAGATGCAGGTGTATTCACAGTCGAAGTACCGACATTTCGTCCAGATATAGAACGTGAAATCGATCTTATTGAGGAAATAGGTCGAATTTATGGCTACAATAACATTCCTCTGCCACAGCATTTCAGTATTGCGAATAAGATCAACCAAAAAACGCCGGATCAGATGCGTGAAAAGATCATGGATCATCTGGCCGCCACTGGTTTTAATCAAATTTATGCCAATGGCTTGTTGGCTGTGGATGAGCATCCCGCTGTATTTGGCGATGAAGAAGCTTTACTCCTGGCCAATCCATTATCGAGAGAAATGGCTTCCATGCGTTCATCCTTGCTCATGGGTATGGCCAAAGTTGTCGAATACAATATCAATCGTCGACAATCTGACCTGAAATTGTTCGAATTGGGGCAGGTGAGTACCGTGGATATGAATTCAGATACGGGTGCCAGAGAAACCAATCATCTCTCAATATTTATTTCGGGTGAACTTCAAAGCAGGCAGTGGTCACAAGATAGTGTGGATGCCAATATTTTTCACATGAAAGGTATCCTTCAGTCGCTATATCGTGATCTATTCGGGTTAGACCTTGTATTTAAATCCACAAACCATTTGTTATTTAGCGAAGCAATTGAAGTATTTCTGGCTGAAGAAAAGATCGGAATCCTTGGGAATCTAAAACCGATCAATCAGAATCTTAAAAATGTCAGCGGGGTTTATGCAGAAATAAGGAACCCTGAAAATCTGGGACTGGGTCGCAATATACAGTACCAGAAAGTCTCCATATATCCAGCGGTTGAGCGTGATCTATCCATCATGATCGATTCTCAAATTACTTTTCAGGATATAGATGGGACAATAAAGAAAAATGCTGGCAAGTCCTTAGTATACAGTCGTTTATACGATATCTATGAAGGAAAATCTATTGCAAGTGGCAAAAAAAGTCTTACATTTCGTCTGGTTTTTCAGAATAGCGAGAGAACCCTGACTGAAAAGGAAATCGACAAGGATTTTCAAAGGATTCTCAAAGGCTTGGAAGACGCGTACAACGCCACATTAAGAGAGGCAATCTAGTGATCAATGACGTCCTGAGTAAGTTTGAAGACAAGGTAAGATTGCTGGTTGCTCACGTGAGTTTACTAAAAAAAGAAAACCTTTCGCTTCGTAATCAGATCATGGAACGATCTGCAGATGGTAGTCTTGGAAACAAGGCGGCTGTCCGCAGTAAGTTAAACAGTATGATTGAAATGATCGATGCGGAGCTGGAACTTTTATGACGCGAATTCTACCTGGTGAATGAATAAGTGAACGACGTAATGAATACTGCTGATAATAACACCGTTCAGGTGACGATATATGGTAAGTCTTACACTATAAAAGGTAAGGCTGATTCCAGCTATATCAGTGGTGTCGCTAATTATGTTGATATGAAAATGAGAGAAGTTGATGATGGTCCCAATTCTGCATCGGCAGAAGGGAAGATAGCCATATTGGCAGGCATGAATATCACGGATGAGTTATTCTCGGCCCGTCAGGAAAATGAAAAATTAGCAAATCGATTCGAGGAGCGTATACAGGCGCTCACCGAACTCATTGACGAAACACTTAGCACTTAGGTTTAGAATTCCGTATAGCGGTGTGTTCGCACCGATCTCCTTTTTACAGGCATAAATATTCCTAGAGGTCTTCATGATATATGAAAGGTGAAACCTATGGATATTTCACAATTTCTCCCCCTGATTGCTGTCATCCTGGGGTTTGGTATAGCCATACCACTGGTCTCATATTCCTTTAAGCAGAACGCCAAAAATGCTGGCATGCTGGCAGAGCAAATTTTAGCTACGGCTGAAAAGGATGCTATTGCCATAAAGAAGGAAAAAGAGTTGGAAGCCAGGGATGAATCCATGAACATTGTCCAACGCGCTGAAGAAGAAGCTCGCCAGAAATTGCAAGAAGTTCGTGAGTCCCAAAAAAACATTTCCAATCGAGAAATCAAGCTGGATACGAAATCAGAAGCGCTTGATCGGAAAGAGGTAGATATCCGCAAAGTGGAAGCACAGGTTTCCCAATCCCTGAGTGAAATCGAATCCGAAAAGCAGCGATATGAAGAATTGCTCAAGGATGAGAACGCTAAGCTTGAGCGGATTGCACGCATGACCCAGGAGGAAGCCAAGAACTCCCTGATTGAAAATTTGAAAGAAGCAGCACAAGCCGAAGGTGCTCAACTCGCCAAACAGATTCGTGAGACTGCTGTGTCAACCGCCACGAAAGAAGCCAATAAAATTGTCATCTCAGCCATCCAGAGATCAGCTGCAGACCATACAGCAGAATCAACTGTCTCGGTTGTGGAGTTACCATCTGATCAAATGAAAGGTCGGGTTATTGGACGTGAAGGCAGAAACATCAGGACCTTTGAGCAACTGACGGGTGTTGAGCTCATCGTTGATGATACACCGGAAGCGGTTGTACTCTCAGGTTTTGATCCGGTTCGTCGAGAAATTGCCCGTGTCGCTTTGACCAATCTTGTTCAGGATGGACGAATTCATCCAGCTCGAATAGAGGAAATGATCGGAAAGGCTACGACCCAGGTTGAAGAAGAAATGCGCGTTGCCGCAGAAGAAGCATTGGCTGAGTTGCATTTACCAGCTTTTCACCTGCAAATCATGAAGTTGGTCGGAAGGCTTAAATATCGTACAAGCTATGGTCAAAATATACTTAAGCACAGCATTGAGGTGGGTTGGTTAACAGGTCTCATGGCTGCAGAATTGGGAATGGATGGTGTCCTGGCCAGACGGGCAGGTTTCCTACACGATCTTGGCAAGGCTGTAGATCGCAATACCGATGGTACTCATGCATTGATCGGTGGTGAATATGCCCGGAAATTCGGTGAGCCCGAGTCCGTTATTAATGCTATTGAATCCCACCATGAAGAAGTACCCATGACTGGCCCCATTTCGGCACTGGTTCAATCAGCTGACGCAATAAGTGGATCCAGACGCGGTGCCCGTGGTGATACACTGGAAAGTTATATCAAGCGTCTTCGGAATCTTGAAGGAATTGCCACTGGATTTGATGGCGTTTCAAAATCTTATGCCATTCAGGCTGGACGAGAAGTAAGGGTTATGGTGGAAAGCGATAAGATCGATGATACCAGGGCGCAAACACTCAGTTCTGAAATTGCCGGTCGCATCGAAGAAGAGATGACCTACCCGGGTCAAATCAAGGTTGTTGTTATTCGAGAATCAAGGAGTACAGCACTTGCCAAATAAGACGCT
>CAZVSF010000111.1:2530-9816 GCA_964630195.1 uncultured Lentisphaeria bacterium | reverse complement strand
GCCCTTCACCTTTATAATGGGTGCAGATGCTCGGCTAAATCTGAAGGAAGGCAGAGCCAGGGTGGGACCAGACAGGTTAATACCAACAGATTCAGGGGCTTCTTCCACGCGGCGTGTTACCTGGAGATTCTCATCGTAAGTCCCACTCAGTGAGGTTGTGCTATTAATGGACTCAAATTTTTTGTTGATGGATATACCCGAATGCAGCTTGGTATTCAGACGTTCGTCCTGACTCTGACTATATTTCCGATCAAAGTTTGCATCTCCAGACAGTTCTCCGTCAGCTCGGATGGTAAAGCTGGGATCAATGGTCTGAGAATGATTGAAGCGAAGTCTCCATTTCCAGTTCATGGGATCCCCCAGAGCGTTACGGTCAGAAACCATAGATGCATCAATTTTTCCACTGATCCTATAGCGCTTTTTATAGTTAAGAACGCTCCTCAGGTTGAACTCTTCGTATTGATCCCAAAAAGTGCCTGTCATTTTATAATCGGAGTAGTCATTGATTGCCCAATAATAGCCAAACCCTTTCAGAGCACGACCCCCATTATTTGGCCGATAGTCATAGGATGGAAGAATAAAACCTGAACTGCGCCCTTTCTTTTGCGGAAAGACTGCAAAAGGCAAGGCGATCAGGGGAATGTCAGCTATAAAGAGCACGACAGGTTTGGCGATAATAATTTTATCGGTAAAAAGTTTCATCTGCCTGCTATAAAAATAGAAGTGGGGATGATCTTCTATGTCACAGGTAGTATAATAGCCATCTTCCATGAGATAAATATCTTCATTGATCCGGGTTAATTCTTCACCATAATAGTTGCCATCATCCATTTTTGTGCGACCGGCGGCAACTTTTCCCCGCTGGGTTTTCAGGTCATAGACCATGCTCTGGCCATTAAAATCCTCCTGGCCTTTTTGTGACAGAATCGGATGATCTTTAGCACCCAGGGTATCGATCAAACTGCGAGCCCGGAGCAAGTTCTCACGCCAGTAAACACCGATATGACCTGACTTTAACTTCATGTCCCCATATTCGATGATGGCGCCGGTCTTTAGCTGTGTCGTTTCATGCTGCATACTATAGGCAATTTTGTTGGCCCAATATTTAATGGGAGCACTGATGTCCGTACTACCCCTGGTAGGTTTGAATACGCCCTCAGCACCTCCTGTGACCGTAATGTCGGAAATACTGGAATCAGAGAGGAGGATAAAAAGAGTATCTCCACTGACCTTGTTTGACCCTTTAAAGCGACCCTCTTCAATCACATTGAAAAACGAGGTGGCCATTTCAATGAGGGTCACGGATTGCGGTTGGCCATCTGTGAATTCCACCGCCATGATCCTGCCATCCAGCCAATCGGTAAAACTGCTGTCACGAGATGCTTTTTTCTGAGTGAAATGAGGTTTTTCCGGGACATAAACTGACGTGAGATCGCCCTTGTGCATGTGAAGGTTAAAAATATCGCCGGTCAGGACATACTCATCTTCTTGAAGCATGGGCTTATCCCGCATAATGGCCACATCATCATCCTGCATATATACTGCCTGCCCACAGGTCCCCAGCGCGTCACCATTGCGTAGCTTTACGTTCTGCCAGGCGAAAAAATACCCTTCTTCCAGGCTAAGACTGTCTGAGTCGATCCTAAGTGTGGTATCATCGGGGGACCATTTTCTGAATTGGGCATCTCCATAACTGAGCAGAGAATCTTTTCCTGAATAATAGAGTAAATGCTTTCCAGAAACACTGAGGCTGTCCGTGGAGTTCACCATGGAGGCCCTTCCCCGGGCATCTCCAAGCTTGCTTTCCTCAAAATAAAATATGGTATCTGCTTTCAAGGTAGAACCGCTATCCTCCAAGGCGGGATCATCAGTGGCCAGCACTTTTTTCAGGTCGATGTAATAACCAAGTTTCTGGGCCGTAACAATAAAGGGATCATCAACAAAGCGCGCATCTCCAAGAAGTTCAACATACTGATCAGTTCCCAAATAGCGAGCCGTCTTGCTGGTAATTTTTGACTCTGGCGTGGTTATAATAACATGGCCACTGAGCAGGGCTTCATCCTTTTCCATTTGAAACTCGGCCACATCGCATTTGAGTTCGGTGTCCCCCCTGCGCATAACCACCTTACCCACCACCCGGCGGTAGGTAATACCGCCTCGATTAAAGGACTCTATTTTATCCGCACGAATGAGTTCCAGTTTCTCTCCACGAGCTGCCACGACAGTCGAAGCACAGACAAGCAGAATGACGCCCAGAAAAGCAAGTCGGAATCTGATTGGTCGGATGAGGGAGTACATGGGAATTGAATGGGCTATGATCCAGAAGGTTCCTCAAAGCGAGTTTTCCAAAGCACAGCAAGCCGCTCATAAATTCGCTTTTCAATACCCTCTGTTGTGGGTCTGTAAAACTGTTTGTTTTTCAGCTCATCAGGAAAATAATTTTGGTCGTGAAAATGACCTGGATAGTCATGGGGATAGCGATAGTCCTTTCCATAGCCCTCATCCTTCATCAGACTGGTCGGTGCATTTCGCAAGTGTAGTGGGACAGCTTTAGCTCCATCATCCCGAACGGTTGCCTGGGCTGACCGCAAGGCCATATAGCTGGCATTGCTTTTGGTCGTTGATGCCAGATAGGTCGTAACCTGGGATAAAACAATAGCACCTTCAGGCATTCCAATGGCGTGAACCGCCTGCAACCCTGAGGTAGCCAGGGTTAGAGCCTGGGGGTCGGCATTGCCCACATCCTCGGAAGCCAAAATGATGAGGCGCCTGGCAATGAAAATGGGGTCTTCTCCCCCTTCCAGCATTACAGATAACCAATACAGGGCTGCATCGGGATCACTGCCCCTGACACTTTTAATAAAGGCCGAGATCGTATCATAGTGGTAGTCGCCAGTTTTATCGTATAGCTGATGCTTGTTCTGCAGGGCTTCACGAACGTGGGCTTCTGTGACGGTTACGACCTGATCGTCGCTTCGGTCTGGCGTGGCAACTGATGTGCTTATCTCCAGGGCATTCAAAAGCCGCCGGGCATCCCCGGAAACGGATTCCAGAAGCAGCTCCCTGGCATCATCCTCAAAGTGGATCTTTTGTGTGCTCAAGAAGAGGTCTTCCGTGAGGGCATGATCGAGAATTTTTGACAGATCTTCTTTGCTGTGAGATGTCAGCTTAAGCACCTGGCAGCGACTCAGGAGCGGGGAAATCACTTCAAAGCTGGGGTTTTCGGTTGTTGCTCCGATGAGCGTGATGATCCCGTTTTCCACGGCTTGGAGCAGCGCATCCTGCTGGGCTTTATTAAAGCGATGAATTTCATCAATGAACAGGATACTCGGTTTTCCCATTTCGCGGTTCGCTCTGGCTTTGGCCATGGCTTCCCGAACATCTTTTACACCTGCTGATACCGCAGAGAGTTCGTAAAAATGGGCTTCTACCTGACTGGCAATAATTTTGGCCAGCGTGGTTTTTCCACAGCCTGGTGGTCCCCATAGAATGATTGAGAATAACCTGTCTGACTGGATCGCCTTCGCAAGGAGTCTATTTTCCGCAACGAGGTGTTGTTGTCCCAAAAAGGAGGCGAGGGTATTTGGCCGCATGCGCTCAGCCAGAGGGGGCAGCGTTCGTGGATTGTCAGCATTATTGAAAAGACTCATGGCCTGGAAAATAACCCCGATGGATGAAGGAATAAGGAAAAAGTAATCCCGGGCAAGCCCCTGCTTTTCAAGGATTGTCGCGTATTTTAATCAATTCGCAGGTGTGGTAAGTGAGGTCAAGCCTTCGAAAGCTTGCATTCAAAAGCATAATTCATAGTTTATCCAAAATTGACAAGGAGGTATAAACGATGAAGCGAGTAGAGTTATTTCTTGGTTTGGGTCAAGTTTCTCTGGTTTTAGGACTTGCTGGTTTCCTGCTCAATACCTTTGTTTTCAACAACAACTCAATGTTGTCTTTTTTTACCGGTCTCTTTCTCGGTTTGTCGCTGGTGATGAATCTGGCTTTTTTCATCCTTCGCAAAAATTAGTCCTTCATCAACCCGGCCATAAAGTTCTCAATATTCTTTAAACCCTCTACAAGAGGCGTTTTCGCATAGGTATTGATCAGGGCACTCCCAACGACCATGATGTCTGCATAGGGTTTAAGCCCCTCTATCTGCGATTTCTCGGACAGCCCAAAGCCAACTGCCATCGGTAGCTCACAAATCGCTCTGACTGATTCAAGATATTCAACCGTTTGCCTGTTGATCTCTGTTTTTCGGCCTGTTATCCCTGTTCTAGCCATACAATAGACGAATCCACTCCCATGACTGACAATCGTTTTAATGCGAGCCGGTCGAGTGGTTGACGCAATAACCTGTACGAGAGCCAGATCGTTTTCTCTGGAAGATTGAATCAGCGAATTGTTTTCTTCTTCATCATAGGGATAATCGGGAATAATTAATCCCTGAACCCCGATTTTTGAGGCTTGTTTGCAAAAACGCTCGACGCCATAGTGGTGGATGATATTGAAATAGGTCATGATCAGGATGGGTGAGGGGGTTGAGCTCGCCAGTCTCGCTATCATTTGGAGACTATCATCAACGGTTACACCCTGTTGAAGAGCAACTTCATTGGCATGGGCGATGACAGGTCCATCAGCAACCGGATCTGAAAAAGGGATCTGAACCTCAATAAGATCAGCCCCTGAATTTAAAATGGTTTTGGCGATCCGTTCACTGCTCTCCAGATCAGGAAAACCTGCAACCATATGCATCATAAATCCGGGTTGCTCTGAATTTTTTATCCTGGCAAGGGTTTGGTTTAACCTGTTCATACTTCCCCCACCTCCTCGCTGAATCCAGATAGCTCATCTGATAAAAAGGTCCTGAATCCTTCATCTTTCAGCTCTTTGGTCACAATGAAAAGATCTTTGTCCCCTCTTCCAGAGCAGTTGAATACGATGGATTTATCTTTTCCCAAGCGAGGCGCTAGTTTAATGACTTCGGCCAGGGCATGACTGGATTCCAGGGCTGCAAAAACACCCTCTTTTTTTGCCAGAAGCTGGTAGGCAGCCAAAACCTCATCATCCCGGGCATATGAAAACTGGACTCTTTTGGATTCTTGAAGAAAAGCAATTTGGGGACCCACACCTGCATAATCCAAACCGGCAGAAATACTGTGGGTGCTGGATAGCTGGCCATCATCATTTTGTAAAAAATACGATTTGAAGCCTTCTGCCACACCCACAGTTCCACCCTGAAAACGAGCGGCATGTTCCTGACCTTCAACACCTTTTCCTCCTGCCTCAACACCGATCATGTTGACCTCTTTGTCATCCAGAAAATCGTAAAACAGACCGAGAGCATTGCTACCGCCGCCAACACAGGCGACCAGATAATCAGGCAGTCCCCCGGTTTGATCGATGACCTGACCGCGAACCTCTTCACCAATTATTTTCTGAAAATAAGTATTCATGGCGGGATAAGGGTTGGGGCCACATACCGTCCCCAGGAGATAATGGGTTTCTTCGGGTTGTGCGATCAAATCTCTCAGAGCAGCATTGATAGCATCTCTTAAGGTCTGGTCGCCATCCCTGACGGGAATCACTGTGGCGCCAAGTTGCTCCATCCAGAACACATTGGGACGTTGCCTGGCATAGTCTTTGGCACCCATGTAAACGGTACAATCCAGACCAAATTTGGCACAAACTGTGGCCGTTGCCAGGCCATGCTGACCAGCTCCCGTCTCTGCGATCACTCGTTTCTTCCCCATCCGTTTGGCAATGAGTACCTGACCCAGACAATGGTTGATCTTATGTGCCCCGGTATGCAACAAGCCTTCATTTTTCATGAAGATCTGAGCGCCGCCGAGTTCTGCCGAGAGATTTTCACAATGGTAGAGGGGGGTTGGTCTGCCCGTATAGGTCTGATGCAATTTGTGCAAGTCTTTTACAAAGTCTTCATCTCCCATTGCCTCAAAAAAGGCGTCTCGCAGATCATCCATGATGGGAACCAGGATCTCGGGAACATAGCGTCCGCCAAAGGACCCGAAATGCCCATCCCTGTTGATCAGCGTCGTCTTATAATCCATGCTTAACTCCCCCCGATCGCTTTAGCAATGTTATCAATCTTCCTCACATCCACAGCACCCTCTGTTTCAATACCGGAGGCTGCATCCAACCCAGCCGACGCTGGCAATAATGTCATGATCTCGCCAGCATTTTCTGAGTTCACACCTCCTGCGATCAGGAAAGGTTTAGATGGTTTAAATCCTTTTAGTCCGGAGTAATCGTAGCCCTCTCCAGATCCCGGGTTTGCACCATCAACGATATACATGGCTACCTCATCATCGTACTGCTTGCTGTTTTTCAGCTCACTGAATTTTAAGGTCTTAATGATCGGGAACTGAATCTGCTTGATATATTCAAGGTCTTCTGACCCGGAGAGTTGCACAAAGTCCAGACCCACGTCCCGAGCGATTTGATTTACTTCCTCAATGCTCTGATTCTGAAAAATGCCGACACTATAGCTATTCCTCAATGACTGGCAAATATTCCTGGCGATCTCGGGATCGATCCGTCGCTTGCTTTCAACAACAAAATTGAGTCCGATAAATGCGATTCCACCTTCATCACAATGTGTGGCAGCTTCCAGGGTTCTGATCCCACAGGCTTTGAATTTTTTTCGTGGCGTTTTTATTTTCTGCACTGCAGCGGCCATATCGCTGCTTCGCATGATCGAGCTACCAATGAGAACTGCATTGGCAAAGTCTTGAACCTGATTGGCGCTGTCTGGAGAATAGCCACTTTCTGCAACTGTGATTTTTCCAGGAGGTATTTGCTTGAGCAGGTGAATAAATGTTTTGGTGTTCACTTCAAAGGTGTGAAGATCACGATTATTTACACCGATGATATTGGCTCTGGTATTCAGAGCCATCTCCAGTTCTGCTTGATCATGAACCTCGAGGAGAACATCCATCCCCAGAGAATGTGCCATCTCCGTGAAGCTGTTTATTTGTGCTTCCGTCAAAAGAGCTGCTATCAACAAGATAGCATCAGCCCCATGGTGTCTGGCGAGGTATATCTGATATTCATCAATAAAAAAATCTTTCATGAGCACAGGAAGTCGCTCCGTAGCGTTCCTGGCCTGTGAGAGATAGTCGAGAGATCCTTCAAAATATTTTTGGTCTGTGAGTACCGAAATGGCATCAGCCCCGGCCTTCTCGTAAAGGGATGCAATATCTGACGCCGAGAAGACACCTTGATAGATCCGTTTTTCAGAAGGTGACGCCTGTTTGATCTCGGCAATAAGATTC
>CAZVSF010000111.1:0-2430 GCA_964630195.1 uncultured Lentisphaeria bacterium | reverse complement strand
CTATCCACCTTGCCCATAAATTTCAAAGCAAGAGCTGCATTTGCCAGAACCAGATCCCGGTGTGGGGTCTGACATGTACCTGATAAAATCTCATCTGTGATCTTCACGTTGAAGACCTCATTACCACCTGATATCTCTGAAAAGGGGACCGGGTCCAGTCCAAAGTCTTTTGGACTCAGCACCGATCGGGTGATCTCACCATTTTCCAAAGTCATGATGGTGGTTTCTCCAGTAAGGGTCAATTCATCCAGACCATCAGAACCACTCAGGACCATGACTTTGTTTTTACCCAAAGCGCGGGCTGCTTCAATGAGCAATTCCATATCGTCTTCATTTGACGTGCCAATGATCTGGTATTCCGGGTTGGCGGGATTGAGGAGGGGTCCCAGGAGGTTAAAGATCGTTTTTGTCTTCAGCTCTCCCCTGACCTGAGCAAAGTGTTTGAAAACGGGGTGATAGCTCCGGGCAAAGATAAAGGCCAGGTCCAGCTCATTGTAGAGGGACTCCAGGCGTGGTTTGTCCGCCATAATATTCAAGCCCATGGCCTCCAGGAGATCAAAGCTTCCAAAGCGGCCACTGGCAGCCTTGTTGCCATGCTTGGCAACGGGAACGCCGCTGGCGGCAACAATGATAGCAGCCATGGTTGAGGTGTTGATGCGATCAAGCCCGGAGCCGCCGGTACCGCATAGGTCTATGGCTCCTGGCAGGGTCAACTCATCAGGCATTTGTTTGTAAAAGACCTTCACCAGATCAGCGATATCATCCCCTGAAAATCCATGCTGATTCAGGTCGAGTAAAAACTCTTTCTGGGCTTCAATATTCAGTTTTCCTGAAACACATTTTTCCACAAAATGCTCAAAACTCAAGCGACGTCTTTCTCTGATACCCATGAGTGAGGTCAGGGCTTCAGTGAGAATTTGCATGCCATTTTCGGTCATGGCAGACTCTACATGAAACTGAAAGCCGTAGATATTTTCACTTCTCAGGGCCATAATGCGATTGTCTGCATTGATACTTACCTCAAAACCAGGCGGAATATTTTCAGCCACTGGCGAGAATGAATTATAGACGCCAACTCGCTCTTTTTTGCCGAAGAGATCAATTTCTATCTGCATACCCTGGGTGGGGATGGCCTGACGCTTGACCGGCATACCCACGCATTTGGCCATGGCCTGAATACCCAGGCAAACTCCCAGGGTTGGCGTATTTCGGGCTGCCAGCATGTTGGTTATCTGGAGAAGACGCTGCATCCTTGGATTGCTTTCGTCATTTATGTCACCTGGACCAGGACCCAGAACGACTAGATCAGATGTTTCGTTGAGCACATCATAGTCGAAGGTATCCACAAGACGAGTCTCGTATCCCAGGTAGCGGGTGATGTGACTCAGGATATGGGCAAAATTATCCTCATTATTGATGATAGTAATGCTCTCCTGGTGAAGATTACTCAGATCTCGATGTCCGATCTGATCTTCAAAGTGAAAGGATGAAAAATGGCGATTTCGATTGGTCAGTGATCGATCGACCTGTTCCAGGAGTTCCTGGGTCAGGAATTTTCCCGTTGTTGAGGTATCACCCCTCAAGGCACTCATGAGACCGGCGGCCTTGGCCTGGGTTTCCTGAGCTTCCTTCATAGGATCAGAATCTCGGACGATACCGGCACCGGCCTGGATCGCAATGCGACCGTCTTTAAATATCTCAGCCGTCCTGATCAAGATGGCACTATACATATCTCCATTTTCACTGATTACGCCAATTTCCCCACCATAATAACGACGGGATTCAGATTCGCGTCTGGCAATAATACGGAAAGCGCTTTCCAGAGGGCTCCCCACCAGGGTTGGGGCATGAAGAGAAATTTTCAAGGCCTGAATGGCTGGCTTTTTTGAGTGCCCTACCAGATGATATTCGGTATGGACTACAGCGCCTGATTCTCTGAGAAATGGACCCAATATTTTACCACCCCGGGGACAGATCTGAGACATGATCTTAAGTTCTTCATCCAGAATTTGTGAGAGTTCATTGATTTCCTTCTGGTCTTCCATGAATGATTTAAGCTCATGTACAAAGGTCTCAGGCGTTTTCTTGGCCATGGTCCCTGCAATGGGGTTTTTAATGACATTCTCATCATGGATCTCAAGCTGGCGTTCCGGAGATGCACCGACAAAGTAATGTCCTGTACCATCAGAGAAGAGAAAGGTGATGTACTGGCCCTGTTGCTCAAGTAGACGTCGGAACAGAATCAGGGGAACCAGTGGAGACATGGAAGCCAGCATCCCCTCAAACTTTCGAGAGAATACGACCTGGCAGGCATTGCCATTTGAGATCTCTTCGGCTTGAATTTTTTTGACTTCTTCGGCAAAATCAAGATCACTGATGGTGGGTTCAAAATTTTGGGAGAATGAGATATCCTGATCACCAGTGAGATCG
>CAZVSF010000110.1:1371-9863 GCA_964630195.1 uncultured Lentisphaeria bacterium | reverse complement strand
TGCCGTGGAAACGCGGCCAGCAATTGATCTGCAACAGATTCAACCACAAAAACCTCCTTTTCCAGAACACAGATTATACCATTGTCCAGACCAGCGCCTCTGACGATATCCCTGGCTGCCTGTTCGATATTTGCCGTTTCATCGACAACCACGGGGGGGTTGCCGGGTCCTGCGCACAGCGCGCGTTTCCCGCTTGCCATGGCAGCTTTAACTACCGCTTCACCGCCTGTGACTACCAGTAGATCCACACCTTTGTGCTGCATAAGTTCATTGGCGCTTTGGATGGTGGGCGAGGCTACTGTGGTAACCAGATTGGGAGGTCCTCCAGCTTCAATAATGGCTTCATTGATGAGCTCAACGTTGAGAATGCTGGTTTCCCTGGCCATGGGATGCACATTGAAGACCACGCCATTGCCGGCAGCCAGCATTCCAATGGTATTACAGATAATCGTGGAAGTCGGGTTGGTACTGGGGGTGATGGAGCCAATGACGCCATAGGGCGCCCATTCTGTCAAGGTCAAGCCCCTGTCACCGCTCAAAGCCTTTGGTGCCAAGGCCTCAGGTCCTTCTGTTTTTTCAGTGACCAGCTGGTTCTTGAGGATTTTATCCTCAAAACGCCCCATACCCGTCTCTTGGTGAGCCTTGCGAGCCAGATCTTCACCACTGGTCCGCATTTTAGCGCGGATGCTATCAATAATGGTGGTCCTCTGCACCAGAGTCAATTTGTTCAGCGCTTCAAAAGCCAAACGGGTCGCTTTCACAGCAGCGTCCACTGTCGTAAAGACACCATCGTGAACATGGCCAGTCTGTCCGGGATCCGGGACATCAGGCACCTGAACAGGGTCCACGCCTTCAGCCGGGTTCAGTAGCGAAGCTACCTTATTTGCGATGAGGTCAACTTGACTCTCGGTCAACTTTGACATGTCCTACCTCCGGTTTGATCAAATACGCCAAGACTTGTTTCTTTTTTACAACGAATTAGATGAAACGAACGAATTTGATGCTTTTTGTAAACACAGCTGCGAAAACTTTGCGACTTCGCGCACTCTGCGAGACCTACATTTGTCTGTCTTCGCGGAAACCCGCCAAGCGGGGAAGGATTCCTTCGACAGGCTCAGGAACTACGACTGCGGCGATCTCGATATCGAGATTGCCACGCTTCGCTCGCAATGACGGTACAAAAAAGACGGCGTTGCTAATCATCCCGTCCTTTTTTGTATTTGAGTTTGCCATCAATTTCCCAATTGTCAACGATGGCCATGACCACCGCATCGCAGGGTCTGTTCTCAGTGACTTTTGTTTGACGGGCCGAACTCCCACTGGCATACAGAACCATTTCACCGGTCCCGGCACCCATGGCATCCGCCGCGATAACAAATCCACCTTTGGCTTTACCTTCCATATCGACCTGTTGCAGGGTCAGAAATTTGAGTCCATCCATACTGGGCTCTTTCTGACTGGCTACAACGGTCCCAACAACTTTTGCCAGGATCATGGGGTCACCCCCTGACTATGATCTTTTGGCCATGTCAGCTTTACCTTCTTTGTTGCGGCCCAAAGGTAAAACGGCATCCACGTTGGCATGGGGACGAGCAATAATGTGAACGGCGACGATCTCACCGACGCGAGCAGCACCGGCACGACCTGCATCACAAGCCGCTTTTACCGCGGCAACATCACCACGGATCACAACGGTGACATAACCACCACCTGTTTTTTCGTATTCTACCAACTCTACCTTGGCAGCCTTTACCATGGCATCAGCCGCTTCAACTGCCGCGGGGTAGCCCCTGGTTTCTAACATTCCTAGAGCATCAGACATTGTATTGCCTCCTGTTTGTTATTTCTTTAGTGTTAATTTTTTCATATTCATAATTTTATTTAGCCACAGATTGACACAGATATTCACTGATGGTTTTACCCGTTTGGCTTTCCTATCTGTACCTATCGGTGTCATTCCGCGGCTTTCTATTGGCTCTCTTCTTTTTGCCACTGATGCACACAGATATTCACTGATGTTTTACCCCTTTGGCTTTCCTATCTGTACCTCTCGATGTCATTCTGCGGCTTTCTATTAGCTCTCTTCTTTTTGCCGCTGCCGTGTACCCGTCTCAGCTTGTTGAGCTAGGCCAGGCAGGCAGATATTCACAGATGGTTTTAACTCTTTGGCTTTTTTATCTGTGCTCATCTGTGTGAATCTGTGGCTAAAAAATGTCATACTTATTATGATGTGCCTTCACGTCCTGCAACACCCTCAATGGCGTGTTCGGCAGCTTGCCAGGCTACATCAATATCTTTCTCTTCTCCACCCAGATACACACGGCCAAAACTTCCCGTCGCTCTCACTTCCAGAATATTGATATCGGCGGCTTTCTCGGCTTCATTGGCTGCCAGCGCCGCATAGGCTGCCGGCACACATTCCATGACATACATCGATTCACCGGGGATAATCATATTTCCATGACGCATACGGTTGATCAGCTGAGTCTGGTGGTCATCAATATTGCGAATGATCTGACTTGAAACCACTTTCGGCTTCCAGCGGTCCTCTTCCTTTAACTCAAGGGCATCCAGAATGGCTGATCCAGCCTGGCGGACATCTGCCTGGGAGAAGGAGTGGATTTCCAACAAGCCATAGAGACGCTCTACAATTTGGAGTCCCGGGGTTACATTTGTGGACTTCAGGGCTATATCCGTAATACGGTTGATCTCGATTCCCGGTGAAATTTCCACATAGAGAGATGCCATACCAGTGAGGGGTAAGAAGCCTCGGGCTATGGTGCAAAAGAAAGCAGCATGCTGGGGTTGTAAATTATCCAGAAAGACATATGATCTTAGATCAACACTCATTAATAATCTCCAATTCTTTTAAAGCCACAGATGAAACACAGATATGCACAGATGTTTTTTTTATAAACAACTGTTGAACCTGCAGGATCAGTTGGCTTAATAAATGAAACGCTTGAACTCAACTATTTCTCTGCCAAAATTAATTAATGGCCCAACCTCTACTTCACTTGCTTTAAGTTCGTTTAGTAGTTGTGCTTCATCCTGTGAATTATATTTCTTCGCAACTTTCAGCTCCACGATAACTTTTTTATCTACCATTAGGTCGGCGAAGTAATTCCCAACTATTACATTTTTAAAGCTTATCTCAAGAGCGGGTTCAAGCTCCACTGCATGCCCTTTTTTTATCAATTCGACTTGTAATGCTCGCTGGTAAACTTTTTCCAAAAAACCATAACCCAGAACATTATGCACCTCAAAGGCGGCCCCGATGATGGCTTTTGTCACCTCTTCGTGTTTAAAATCTTTTGCTTCCACATTCACTTCCATCGGTGTTCTATCAGTATTTTATCTGTGGATTCCCCGTTTCTTTTTTTGCCACTGATCTTGAAATCCACGGCAACAGGAGAATCGTCTTGCTGAGCCAGCCTGCCCCAAGCAAAGTCGAGGGGATGTATGACGATTCTTTGATTTTGGTTTATCTCAGACCCTTCGACGAGCTCCAGTCTGCGCTTATCAGCTTCGACATGGCGGGCAGGGTGACAAGCCTCGATAACTTTATAAAAATTCGTGATCATCTGTGCATATCCGTGTTTCATCTGTGGCTAATACTCTATTAGCTCGACATGGTGATCGATCGGGCTTTTTTAACAATGGCGATTCCCGCACTGGCCCCTATCCTTGTTGCACCAGCCTTGATCATATTCTGGGCATCTTCAAATGATTTTATGCCACCCGCTGCTTTTACACCTATTCCTGTATTCGCCACGGTGCGTGCCATCAATTCGACATCTGCAGCCGTCGCTCCATGTGGACCAAAGCCTGTTGAGGTTTTCACAAAATCCGCCCGGGCTTTTTTAGCCAGCGTACAGGCGCGAACTTTTTCGTCATCCGTAAGCAGAGCCGCTTCGATGATGACCTTGGAGGTAGCGCCGCCATCTTCACAGGCTTCCACAACCATGCGGATATCCCGATAGACCAGTTCATCGTTTCCACTTTTCAAGGCACCGACATTGATGACCATGTCGATTTCCTCAGCGCCATCGCGAATCGCTCGGCGTGTTTCCATGGCTTTTATACTGGGGTGGTGCGCCCCTGAAGGGAAGCCAACTACGGTGCATACCTTTACGCTTGAGTGCTCTAGCTCCCTGGCAGCAAGGGGGACATAACTTGGACTGATGCACACTGTCGCAAACTGGAACTCATCCGCCTCTGCACACAAGGTGCGAATATCATCCTCTGTGGCATCTGGCTTGAGGATGGTATGGTCAATGCATTTGGCGACATCTTCAGGTACTGAAGCTGCGCCTGTCGCATCGTGAACACCCAGGCGCTCCACACCAAAGTCCATAAATTTTCGATAGGTATCAGGTTGCTTTTCGGCACAGACCCCACAACGACAGACCATATCTGTGTCCTGGTGATTGTGACCGGGAACCATTGGTGCCACTGCTGCCACATTCCCTGCACTGGACTGGACCAGCTGTCCAACCCTTTCAGCAATTTTCAGGATATCAGCATCACTTAGGGAGCTCAGGTCCTGATCTTTTGCAGTTGTTTCCATGTTTTCTTCCTTTGTCGTCTGTAGATCATCGATCATACCAACGCGTTTTAAATGACGTTCCTCGGTACATTCCGTGGTAATAAATTTTTTGACGATCTGCTGAGCCAACGAGGAACCGATTAAGCCTGACCCAAGGGTCAGAACGTTGGCATCATTGTGTTCCCGGGCATTATTGGCGCTTGACAGATCATAACACAGGGCTGCTCTTACACCGGCAATTTTATTGGCTGCCATGGATGATCCTATGCCTGCGCCATCCACGATAACACCAAAGCGGGCTGCACCAGCAGCCACTTTTCGGGCAACTTTAGCAGCAAAGACAGGGTAATCCACAGCTTCGGTGGAATCTGTCCCGCAGTCGATTACCTGATAGCCATCCTTTTTAAGGAATTTCTTAATAGCTTCTTTCAAGGCATAGCCACCATGATCGGCACCCAGGGCAATTGATATGCTCATATTATTCCTCGTCCAAGAGTATTGAGGCAACCTCTTCATCTGTGATTAAGCTGGTAAAATATCCCCCGGCCAAACCCGCCTTGATGGCCAATGCTTTTTCAGCACCACCGGCGACTGCAATTGAATTCTGCTTGGCTTTAAGTTCGTCCAACTCAATACCAATAGTGCGATCATCCAATTCGGGAGAACAGATCGAGCCATCTGACTTGATGAGTCTGGAACAGATATCTGCCACGGCGCCCTGTTCAATAAGATCCTTTACTTCAGCGTCTTCAAAATAATCTGCCTGGACCAGGACCGATCTGGACCCAAAAGCACCTATGGTAAAAGCAGCAATATCAGCTTCCCGGGCCAGTTTGAGGGTTTTGGCGATATGACGATCAGAAGTAATCGCCTGCTTGAGATCAGCCGAATCCACGATTGCGGGCAAAGGCAGTAAATAGGGAATGGCGCTATAGTTATCCCCCATGCGTCGGGCTATCTCGCTGGCATGTGTGTCCAGTTCTGCCTTGGATACACCCCCGTTGAGTTGAACCACTGTCATGTTATTTATGGCTCTCGGCTTGAGGTGCTCCGTCGCAGCCTGGAGGGTTGAACCCCAAGACACGCCAATCGTTATATTTTCTGTGAGAAGGGCATCCAGCATATTTATCAGCGCGGAACCCAGCCTGGATTTCAAAACTTTGTCGCTGGGATCGGAAGGAACGACGACTGCTTGTTTCAGGCCATACTTCTCCCGAAGTGCCGATTCCAGCCGTGTCCCCTTTCCGCCGGGATCAATAATTTCAATCCTTACAATCCCTGCGTCTCTGGCCTGCTGAAGCAAACGGGATACACCGGGGCGGGAGACATCAAGACGGGAGGCAATCTGAGCCTGATTGAGATTGTGCTCATAATAGAGGCGAGCCGCCTCCACCAGGAGCAGGTTTCTATCAATAGCTTGCGGACTCATAACGTTCTGAACATATGTTCATGATTAATTAACATGTGTTCAACTTAGAATATCTTGTTTTGTCTGTCAAGAGAAATAATGCTGATAATGTATCGATACAGATTTGATGTTTTTGCAATTAGCCTCAACTTTTCAGCTTCGTCACGTCAGACGCTTCTCTGAGTCTTGTGCTCAATACCAGCGCGATAAACATGAACCCAATCAGCACGCTGAGTGGCCCAGACATTGACCCCGTGACTGGATTTTTGAAGATATCCATAGCAAGAATAAACATAATTCCTGAGATCTGGCCCACCAAGAGCATTAACCCATTGGAAGTCCCCTCCGGTGCCGGATACGTGATTTCAGCGCCATACTGAAAGCCCAGAGGTCCCGCACTTAAGAGGAAAAATCCAAAGATAAAGGCAGAAAGCAACAACAGCCAGTAGCTGGAAGCAAAGGTGATCCCGATCAGCCCAAGAATAGCCCCAACAACAACCGTCTGAAGATAGGGTGTCCTTTTTCCGGAACGATCAGACAGCAAGGGCATAATGACCGCGCCGAGAATGCCCCCAAAAATCATCAATCCCCCGATCTTGCCAGCCTGAATGACAGAAAACCCTCTGGGCCTGACAATGTCTTCCACCCAGGTCGTGACCGCATTAAAGACACCCAACCCCACAAAGAAAAGAATAAGCAGGAATATAAAACTAGGTCTCCGCAGCGCTTCCTTGAGTCCATCATAAACCAATGAACGCTCTTCGTCCTCGGGTCTGCAGGGCGGGGTCGGTGGACGATCTTTTACGTAAACGAAAAAGATGATCGCCGCCACAGGTGAAGCCCATCCGTATATCAACAGCATACCTGAAATTTCATAATGCACGGCGAGGTAAGGAGTCAACACCAGCCCCAGTGCGATACCAACATACATGGCCAGTGATCCCATACCGGCAGCGATTGCCCGCTGACCTACCGGGAACCACCGGGCAGCCACCGACGTCATTGCATTCAGCAAAAAGGGTTGACCTGCCGCAAGACCAACTTGTGCCACAAGAACCAGACTATAATTCGTTGCCACCAGACCGCGCATCAAACCGAAGACACCCGTAAGGACAGCACCGATTCCAACCGCAAATCGAAGACCATAACTATCTATTATCCATGAGGCCGGTACAGAGACCACAATATAAACCAACATGAACACCAGAGACAGCAATCCGATCTGAAGATCAGAGACATTATAAAAGGAAGCGGCTGAGCCTGTAATGGGCGCAAAGCTGATCCAGCTCAACTGGTTCATAAAGATCACCAGCATAAAGACGGAGAGAACAACCCAGCGATACCCATAAACTTTGAAATTTACATTATTCATGATCTGAGCTCCTGCGTAAATTACCCCAACAAACCAACCTGCTATGACTCAAACACAATAAAATCTGCCGTGTCTTTTCATGTATCCTGAAGGAGGTGAAAATGCCCCTAATCTCAAACCCTGTCAAGGGAAAGCTGAGCCATCGACCGTGCTCTCCTAAACGCCAAAAACACCAGAGACCAGCGCCCCCCGTTCAGAGCCCAGCATAACTATTTACTTTTTATTCAAGCTCATGTTTTATTGTTTTTACCGATAGTTTATAGTTTAATGACCATAAAACTATTTTTAATCAACATAAAACTGTTTCATATCGACACACAGAAAACATCATTCACTATTCAAGCCCCATTTCAGTTCCAGCCGTTGTTGTGGCCTGTAGTTTTTCCTGTAAAATGAGAAAACCGTGGTCTCAATTTCCTGCCAGCTTGTGTCCAGGGGCAAAGAGCAGTAATCCAGTTGTATGTGATCCGGAACGTGGATCTCGTAATTCACCCACTTCAATGTCCGCGCCCATCGTTGAGCTGTCGGCAACACATAGTCAAAAGCATTACTATCAGCAGCCTGCCAATATTCAACATGAAGGGTTGTTTCAGACTTCGGTTCCATGACCAGTGAAAATAAAATTCCGCTTTTATACCCAAGGAGCGGTAGATGCTTGTCGGTTTCCATGGACAAAACTATAATTTCATCTGGGAAGGGCTTGGCATCACTGACTGAAAAGGGGTAATACTTCCGCTCCTTTACAGAAACTGAAGCCGGATTGACAAAATGGTATTCTCCACGAACAACACATAGGGAATCGCTGAGATAAAACACCACATCTTCACCTAAATAGACGGGTGCTTGCGCGTTGAGCTCTAGAATTGACATGAAAACAACCAGAAGCATTAAAAATTTGGAAAAACGCCTGCTCTGCTTGTTGTTATTCATCAAAAATTATTACCCGCCAGACTGCAATTTTTTCAGATCACCCTTTAAACGATCCTTAACCTCCCGGGACAGGTTGTGCCAACGCATGCCCCTTAAAGCACCTTCTAGTGCGTAAAGCATATTTAAACAACCTGGATCGTGCACTGCCTCAAGTTTTTGTAAGACACCCAAGCTGCCAAGTTCAGACAGATCAGCGGGGGTGTGAACACCTACAACATCAAGGCGTTGTTCAA
>CAZVSF010000110.1:0-1271 GCA_964630195.1 uncultured Lentisphaeria bacterium | reverse complement strand
GCCCGATGCAGCCAGAAACCTGTCATGAAAACGATCAGCCCCATGGTTACCAGAAATCCAGTTTTTATCCACATCCTTTTCCCCTCCTCGTGTTCTCAACAGCTTATTTGTCTGGCTCTGACAGTTTTAATTCACGGTGTGATATCAACAAGCCCACCAGCAAGGCGACGACGCAAAATAAGCTGGGTGCCCAGGGTGACTCAGCCCCTGTGGCCATAAAGACCATGAGGGTGGTTGAAAGAACAACGGACCAGAATACCAGTCCAACCAGAGGAATAGCCACACCAGACCAACTTTCGCCCGGTCGGATAAATGAAAATATAATCATCAAGGCAAGATTTAGAGCCACTGTTAAAAAGCCCGCCCCAACCACCTTGAAGCCAGCCAGAATGAGCATCTGCATGTCAGGGTTCAAGGCAAACCAATCCACACCAGAAGCCTGGGCGTGATAGTCAAAATATTTTGTCGCGGTCATAAACTGCATCCCCGCCCCGGCTGTGATGAGCACAACTATTGAATAAAGCAGCACTGCAACCAATTTTACCTTGCTCAAAATGACATCTCCCTTTTCCCCTGCTTATTTAAAATAGAATGATACGCCTCCCCTGGCATATCCCCGGACGCTGTAATATACACCGGAATAATCAGAATCTGACTGGTACCAATCTCCATAGCCATTGTCCCTTTCATAATTGTCGGAAACCACCCGATAGCCCACATTGATCAAGCTATAATATTCGGCGTGAAAACTAAGGTTCTTATGAAAGAACCACTCAACACCTACTACGGGTGTTAACCCAAGATAGATTGCTGTCGTAGCTTCTTTATTCAACTGCCAATCGCTATAAATACCCTGTCTTCTGGGGTCTAAGGCATTTTCACGGGTTGACCGGGTAAGGCCAAGTTCTGGACCGGCGCCATAGAGCAAAGACAGGCGCTCATAGGGTTCCAGATATTTGATCCATTGCATGCCTATGGACACATTAAGTCGGCTGGAGCTCGAGGTATAGTCAAAGGTTGTGGAGTCTATGGTAGAGTCAGAGGGTTGCGGATCATATTCAAATTCATGGCGAATGCCACTATGATCATAGCCATCACTGGAGAAGTTGGCCAGATAGCGTTTGGCATTGAGCGGGCTGGAGAATTTTTTGAAAGCAATCGTGCTACCCATATAGCTCCCAATGCTGAACACACCCGAATAACCAAACTCCAATGCTTGAGACCCCGCATGAGGCAGCACGACTTTAGATGAATCCAGGACGCCTCCTGAA
>CAZVSF010000109.1:0-9887 GCA_964630195.1 uncultured Lentisphaeria bacterium | reverse complement strand
CCAGGAGCGGGGCGCCAATCCCAATGAGTAGGGGGCGACCCTTAACGTAGCTACCCACGAGCATGAGAAACAGAGCCAGCGGAGCCATATGAATGGCTGCAAATATCAGATAACCGAACCAGTCCCAGATAAGTCTTAGGTAGGAGATCTGACTCAGAATGAGACCGGCAAGGGACGTAAAAGGCTCTCCCATGATCCAGATTGCGACCCTGATGAAGAGAAGATATTCCAGGGAGAGGAAAAGGGTCAGCCCGATCACGCCGATCAAGCCAGCAGCTATTTTTGATCCTAATATGAGATGATCATTTATGGGAAGACTCCTATAAAAGAGGGTGCTGTTGTCCGCGCGCTCCTTGTAGATGGCATCTGAAAAGTAAAACATACTGAGAAAGAGGACGAAGGCAAAGGTGGCCATCATTCCAAACCGCAGACCAAATGCGATGGGGATGGCCGCTTTTTCGATCATTCTCTCAACGTTGTGTGGAGTACCAGTCCCATCCACTGTGATTTCAAGATCTTTTCCATTCATGTGAATATCGAGATCAACTTCTTCATCGTGGTCATTGAACTGGACATCCTCAAGTAGCAGGTGACCATCCCTTTCCAATTTGTTCTGGAAGAAATCTGCTCCTCGAGATACAGATATAAGCATGAGCATATTCAAAAAGGTTATCACCAGGATGGTGCCGATGATCACCCTTTGCCATTCAAGCCATTCACGTTTTAATAGAACGATCAAGGGTTTCATGATGCACCTCCCATAAGAGCAACAAAAATATCAGCTACAGAGGGGGTTTGGATATCACCAAGTCCAACCAGAGCTTTGCTCTCTGTATTTTCAAGTAAAAAGACCTTTCTTCCAAGCAGGCCATACTCACTCATCGGTTTGAGCTGTTCTCTTAACTCATCAGCCTTATCCGAAGGTATAGTCAATTGGGTGAATCGTTGGCCCAGCTCCTCTATGCTGGCATAGAGCAGAACTTTTCCCTTATTGATGAAAATGACATCACTGAGGATATGTTCAACTTCCTCAATTTGATGCGTGGAGATCAAAATAGTCTTTTCATCGTCGAAGTAATCTTCCAGGACGCTGGTATAGAGTTGTTTTCTGAAAAGGATGTCCAGACCGTGGGTTGGCTCATCAAGAATGAGGAGATTCGTATCTGCAGCCATGGTCACGGCCAGGTGCAGTTGCGTTTTCATCCCCTTACTCAGGGTCTTGATCTTATTGTCCATTGATATGGTCGTGGAATTCAGAAAAGTTTCGGCTTTCTCACGATGAAATCCTGGGTGGATCTGCTCCATGAAGTTGAGCAGCTCCTTAACCTTCATCCAGGAGGGTAGGACCGATATATCATGGATGACACCTGTTTTTCCCATGAGTTCGGCTCTTTGTGAACGTGGTTCAAAATCTAATACTTTCGCGTCTCCCAGATAATCCAATTCACCCGTCAGAGCACGCAGTAAGGTGGTTTTACCGGCACCATTTGGACCCACGATACCGACAATTTTTCCGGCGGGGATACTAAGTGTTACGGAATCCAGGGCTTTAAGATCTCCATAACTTTTGCTAAGATTTGTTAACTCGATCAGGGCTGACATCAGACTTCCTCCCCATAATTTTTTTGGATGAGTTCAATCAGGTCCGATTGAGAGATCTGGAGCAGTTGTGCCTCCTGGACCACGGATTGAATGGTTTCATTTTTAAATCGATCGCTGGCGCTTTGGTTAAGTTGTTTGCGTGCGCCCTTATGGACAAACATGCCCAGTCCTCGTCTTTTTTCCAAGAGACCCTCCTGAATCAGCAATTGGGTTGCATTTAATACGGTCTGAGGATTCAGTTCATACTCTACAGAAATCTGTCTTACTGAAGGAATTGCCTGTTCTGCAGGCAATGCCCCGGAGAGTATGTCCTGGCGAATAGACTCAGCCAGTTGTTGATAGATCGGTGTTTTTTGATCAAAGTTCATTATCTTTCACCTCTTTTGGTGTTCTACATTACTATAACACCAGAACAATATCGAATGCAAGCACAATTTTTTAATTTCTTGACGCTTTCACCGCCCTGAAAATTCACAATATTTGTGAAATGACATTAATTGGCCCACCTTTATTTAATGATAGATAACAGGCATAAAATTTTCTAAGTTCGACGACGATCATGATTTTGGATTCATCATGTATTGACACGAGGTATTGAAAAAACAAATACTTGCTGAGAGCTACCAATGATCTCTTCAGATTATTGGCCTTCGAGTCTGCGCTTCATTTTCAATTTTTCTACTTCTGCAACTGGTTCAATGATGAAGTTTCCATGAGGGGCAATTATGGTCGTGGGAAGTTTATGGGAATTATAGCTGAGCAAACGGGATAAATGAACAATAAAGGTTATAGCCTGGTAGAGCTGGTATTATCTGCTGTCCTCCTTTCTGTGGTGGCAGTTGGATCCTATCAAATTTATACCCATGTCCGCTGGGAGGCCGATCAGAGTATGCGCGATCAGTTGGCCTGGACCAATATGGCGACGCGGATGGCGATTGCCGTTGACCTGGATTATTTTTCAATCGCCGATAGTTTGCCAGAATATTCAGTTCCCATTTTACTGAATGGATTACAAGGCTATCGCACCACCACTGTCAGGGGCGTCGATGATCCCTTTGACGGCGTGGCACCCCAGGACACATCGCTTCCTGATTATCTTAAAGTAACGGTTATGTTTGCCTGGGATTCTCCAGACAATATCAAAGACAGCCTCAGCGTAAGTATCTCTGAAGAACGCGGTTGGAGTTACTAGCAGCTCCGCTCTGCATCAACTGGCTATTGAGAGACAAATGATCCCTTAGATCATGAATCTCAGTATAACGCTAAGCTTTATCTCCTCAGTTGTGTAATTCGTGTTTCTCCAGGAATGATTATTTTTCCCCTCTTCAAACCGCAATTGAGCTTCCCCGCCTAGACTAAAATGGTGAGAAAATAAATGCTCTCCCCCGACCACCAGCGCCCAGAAACTGAGTGTCGTGGATCGAGATGATAGATTATAGCGAGTGGAAAGTTTGCCCAGACCTGAACGAAGACCATAATAATTTAAGGTTCCGCTGTAACTGGATTTGAGAGATAGGCCTGTCCCGATAATGTTTTCATGGTATGCACTCGTTTCCATTAAAACGGAACTCTCAGTCATTTTCCGGTGTGAAAATGTGGGCTCGATCCTGAAGTTTGCAATGTCTATGGGCATGTAAAAAGTAGCTGCCCGGGTCATAGTTTCAGACGAAGAGTAGATAACAGGCAGTTCCAGTCCAAATCCAATTCGAAAGGGTCTGTTGATTTCAGACGAGGTCTGGCCATAGCCAATGGTTGAGATGATGATCAAAAAAATGAAGAAAATGCTTACCCCTGATTGAATCATTTTACCAGGGGCTGGTAGATTTGTTCCTCGAGGTGTGTTTGAATAAAAAAAGGCGAGGATTGTACCCTCGCCTTTTTTTAGAACTAGCCTTTATTTCAAGATTTATTTGATATAAGCCATCTTGATGGTTTTGGCGTAGTGACCCGCTTTAAAGTGATAAATGTAGATCCCTGTGGCAACGGGTTGTCCAGCGTTGTCCAGCCCGTTCCATTCCACTTCATAGCGACCCACATTCTGATTTCCGTTCACCAGAGTGCGAACCTCCTGACCCAGCATATTGTAGATCACAAGATGTGCATCACCGCGTTCAGCAATATCATAACGGATATTTGTTGTCGGGTTGAAGGGGTTGGGATAGTTCTGTTCTAAACTGAACTCAGTCGGTGCTGGCAGACCAATATCGATCACACTCACCAGACACTGGGCCACAATTTCAACACCGCCAGGACCAGAAATGATCAAATCCTCAACGGTGAAATCCATGGGACCCGTAGCGTTTTCATCAATGACCTGGACAGGAACATTCATGAGAAGACCTGAAGCCAGATCGATCAAATTGCCATTCAGATCAATACTCAGAACGCGCATTCTATTGCCATTTATTGATGTAAAAACACCAACAGATTCATTTCCTTCAGCAAGCACAGGTATTCCTAACTCCACAATGGTGGGGTCAAAGACCAGGTCTGCCTGGAATCCTGATACCATTTCATAACAATCGACGGTCACTGGAATATTCTGCCACTCTCTTGTATTAATTAGTGTTATCGGGTCGATAGTGGCTGTAATATCTTCAATAATGGGATTGTCTTTAGCCAGAGAACCCATATTGAGTACCTCTTCGATAAGCATGACAACATCCAGGACATTGTGGTTTCCATCACCATTCATATCCATGAGAGCCAACTCATCAAAAGTAGGTTCTTCACCCGTTTCCATCATTATTTCGATATAACGGGTTACATCCAGAATATTCAGGAAGCCATCTCCATCCAGATCACCCATGAGAATGGTAGATTCAACCACAAAGGGTGTGATTTCCTGTAAACCAAAATCTGATGAGGGACCGATGAGAAGATTGGTTCCATGCGTCACTGAATAATACCCAGGAGTGTAAATTCCATCCCCGTAGGTATCGTTCATCTCAAACAGGTATGTTCCTGGCTCAAGTCCAAACGCCCAGGTATAGAGTGTTCCAGCTTCAGTTAGATCACCTGGTGCTATGCTTGCCACAACCTGGCTCCCTGAGTCATAGATATTGAATGAAGATTCATAAGGATAGTTATCTGTCAGGATCTCAACGATAACTGGTTTTGGACCAACCCAAACATCTGCTGTGATGGGTGCACCATGGTTTGGTACCTCATCGAAGGCAGAAATATCATAGACATAATGACCATCCGGGAGGGCAAAATCCATAAAAGCCCACTCAAAAGCGTCCACGGTGGATATGAGCGTACCATTTCTTCTTACCTCAAGACCTTCAAGATCATAGCAAGGAGATCCATCCATATTGAAGAGTGGATCCTGCCATGACATTGAAACAGTATGACCGGTATCTTCGATGTAGAGGTTTGTGGGTGGACCAGGTGCCATATTGGCACGTGCTTCAACCAGATTGGTTGGTGCTGATTCCTCACCATTATCATAGGTTGCCGTAACCTGATAGAAGTAGTTCATGTCTTCTTCGACAGCATCGTTATAGATGGTTTCAGTCGTGGTTCCCAACAGGCTACCATCACGATAGACATTATAGTGTGTCAGATTCTCAGTTTCACGAATACTGCTCTCGGTAAATGCAGTTTCAATGAAAACGGGTGCAAATTCTGTTGGTACTTCTACAGACAGGATAGCATCAGCTTCAGACTGTGTCATTTCATTATTGATGACCAGTTTTTTCAGCATTTCCCGCGTTGATTCCCGTGCGAACTGCACTTGGCCTGCTGATTCCGTGATCGTTAGATCATAGTTGCCAGAATTGGCGCTGAATCCATCAACCACGACAAAATATACACCCTCAGGCAGGAACGCACCGAGAATTTCAGAAGGTCCGATCAGACCTGGAGCAGCATCACAGGCTGGACCATCGTCATCGTAAAAACCAGTTGAGACGATGACATCACAATCTCCATTAAAGATCTCTACCTTGGCATCATAATCGATGTTTGGACCACACAATGTGATGTCTATGCTGCCATCTTCAGGCATGTAGAGCTGGTAGGCATAATCTTCATTGTCCGTACCACTCACATCAAAATCATCACCCATGCCTACGGTAGAACCATTCGTAATGAAGGGGATGGAGGGGATGAGCTCATCTGCACAATCCATGAGGGGAGGTGCCGGGTTACCTGGTTCTCTCCAGGTCAATTCTATATGATCATCAAAGTTACCATCGGCACGAAGCTCACCAGGTGGTACCTCACCAACCAGAACCTGTATACGTTCTGATGCATCAGATTCCATTCCACCCGTATCAAACGATGACACTACATACTGGTAGGCACCGTCGATCATATTATCAACAAACTCAGATGTGTCCACTGTGGCAAGGTATTCACCGTCACGATAAACATAGTAACCTGCCAGGTCGTAATCGGTATTGTCATCCCAATCCAGTGAGATGTCGTTGGTTTCATCATCCACTGTGCCTACAAGACCTGTGGGCATCATGGGTTCATGATTCATAGGCACACCTTCCACCTGAGTGGAAGCAGCCTCACCATCATCATAAATGGCAGAAACGCGATAATAGTATGTAGTTTCATTCACCAGTGGAAAATCTGAGTAAAACAGGGGCATCGTGTCAATGACAGCGATCTGATTGCCTGCTTCGATAAGGACGGGGGAGGTTTCACTACGATATATACCATAATTGATCAGCTCACGCAGGTCTCTCAGATCCGAAGCAGACGCATAGGATGCACGCGGGCTAGCGGTTAGCAGCTCAGGTGATAGTGCCAATCCAGCCTGCATAATTTTCGAAGCTTCCTCAGCCATATGCTGTGCCGTAGATACACGTGCCATTTCTGTGGCAGCGGATTCAGTGATGGTTATCTCATAATTTCCCACTGCACCCAGGAAGCCATCCACAACCACCAGATAAATACCTGCTGGCAGGTAAACACCGATTAATTCTGATGGATTGTAAAATGCTGACGACTCTGGACAGTCGGATCCATCGTCATCATAAAAACCAGTTGAGAGCATACAGTCTTCTGTAAAAATTTCAAGTTTGGTGTCATAATCAGTCCCTGAACCACAGAGGGTAATGTCTATCATGCCTTCCTCAGGCATCCAGAGCTGATAGGCAACATCCTCACCATTACCACCGGAGACAGCAAAATCATCTCCCATTCCGGCATTGGTGCCTGTTGCATTAAAGGGTAGGTCTGTCACGGGATAATCAGCACATTCTATCAGGGCGGGTGCCTCGGTACCTGGCGCGGCCCAGGTCAGCTCGACCTCTCCATCCAAACCCGAAACGGATTGGAGATAAACGGGTGGTAAATGAGATACGACATCAAAGAAATATAGCTCCTCGGGGGCTGTTTCAGGAGAAAACCCCTGGTTTCCTTCAGCATCAAAAGCTGTGACATAATATCCAACAGTACTGCCAATTGGTTGTCCGGGGATATCTCCACCAAAGACGCCGTCACCGACTTCATACATTCCAGCCGTGGAAAAATCACCACCATTCACATTGTAATAAAGGATAGCGAAATCCATTTCCACATTGTCAGCAATGTAGGCTTCAATGTGATAAGGACCCTCCGTATCCAGTGTAAAAGTAAATCTGGTCACACCCGAAACCTCAGGAGGTCTAATATCCGTATAGGCAGTAGACATAAAGTCTAGATATTCTGCGAGCAATTCGGTCGTGGTACCATTGCTATCGACCAGACCACCAAATTCAAAAGAAGTGGCAATTGAATTCATACTGGGAGTCAGGTTGCCAATTCCGCAACCCTCCCCATCGGCAGGATTTACATGAATTATCTGAGCGTCTGGGGTTGAAGGGGCGAGGTGATCAATAAAACTGTTTCCGCCGGAATAGCTATAATCCATTCCGAATAAGAGATTTTCACCAATGACGCTGGTTAGATCAGCACCACCATCGGCAACACCATCTACACCAAAATAGGGATGCAGCGCTGTTTGTGGATCAAAGGCCCAGGTGTCTCCACCTTCCATGTAGAGTGGGTAACCTGCATCAGCATAAGCCATAAGCGCTAACACTTCAGCCGAGCTATCCTGTAAAACGTAATTGTCAGAATAGATACCGAGACAGATAAAAACGGCAGAATAATCAACATCGATTGGATCACCGAAAAGAAAGAGATCGGGGGATTCGACTGCTGTATAGCCCAATTCACCCAAGTCGGCAACAAATGCCGGACCACTGATAGAGCTGGATGGATTCCAGACCATATATTCCGGGAAGCCATCAAAAACCATGGCTTGTGCATTAACAATTATTTCAGTGGTATTATCTGCGGTCCCCGTAATCGTGAAGGTTCCATTTGCAGCACCTTCCACGGTGGGTGTTAGGGTAACATCAAAAGTGACAGAGCTATCTGCCAAGACTGTAACGGGGGTGACCAGGGTTGTTGAAAAATCCTGTCCATCAATGGCGATAGAAGTGACATCAAAGGGTTCCAGTCCAATATTCCCAATGGTGACGTCCTGTGTGACGGCACCATCTTCAATTTGAAGAACACCAAAATTGATATTGCGTGTATCAACGGTCATGTAGGAGCCATTGATCTCCTGTGGAATATATGTTGCCGTAATACCAAAATTACCAGTGAGTTCAGGGTCGCCAGCTACAGCATCATTAATGGTTGACCATGCATCAGCAGCATAGGCCCAGTTGCGGTCAAGAAAATTTGTTTGCAGATCGTTTGCAATCCCCAGGAATCCAGAATTGTCTTCCCATACAACAACGTAATAGTCGCCTGCTTCGATGGACAGGTTGTCCAGCACGATATCAAACTGTGAGGTTGGATCATCAACAGTTGTCATATCAATCGGATCAGATTCCCATAGTGCCGTGGGATCTCCAGGACCAACAGGAAGCGAAGGAGGACCGGCAACTGCAGAAGCAGGGTCAGCAAAAATATTGACGACTGCTGCAGTGGCACTACCACCCTGTGTATAGAAGGTCAATCCGGTCAGGAATATGGGTGAATCAGCGGTGAAGCGGACACTGAAGCCACACCCCCCGCCACATCCAATTTGACCTTCAAAAGAGCCATCATGATAGAGAGCTTCTTCATCACGAAGCGAAGAACTTGCGATTGTCTCGGCATTCCAATTTACATCCAATGTTCCATCAGCTGAGGTTTTCAAACATAAATCACACGCCGCAGTTGGAGCGACCTTACGGTCGGCAAAAGCCCCGGTTGCCATTAGTATGACAAGCACAAAAACCCATCCGTTTGAGAACAATCGTTTCATGGTGTACTCCTTCGTATTCAATTACAATTCAGCTTTATCAGCTTTTTTTACCGTTAAAAATTTTCACCCGTAAATAACCCAGCTCCTATGAGATGGCAGATTCTCTGGTTAAACACCAAATATAGAGAAGGCTCAGAACCAATTCAAGGCTATTGCCAAAGGCTTTCAGGATGACATGAAAATGAGATATATTAGAGATATAGATATATTTACTTTTATTTCTTAGCCAATTCACCAAACCAGACCCGCAGGGAAATACCGGTCAGAGGAGCATATTTTGGGTTAAAACCGAGCTCAGATTCTACTGTTCTACCAGAAAAATCATGAAAATAGCCCATCTCAACCCCCCAGGATTTTCTAAAATTCATGCCATACAGGAATCCAAAGAGGTGAACATTATCACCCCAGAACCCTTTTGGAATATAAGCATATCGAAGACCAAGATAGCCATAATTGAAAACATCAACTTCTGTCTGTTTAAAAACTTTCCCGTCTCTCCGAACCGTTTTGGTCCGGTCTTTTCTGGAAACATTGTAGTAGGTGGCTTCAAATGAGCTTTGCTCGGCATAGGTTGCGGCAAAATTCATGGTGTGCAATCTGCTGCCCTCATCCCGAAGGGTAATGGTGGCATCAACACCACTGCCATGAACCGGCTGCATCCCAATTCGGATCCCGCCATCCATTTTTTCTCCCAGACCTTTTCTGTAAACAAACTGGGGAATCATATTTTCTGCAGAAAGGACAACACCAGTATAGCTTTCATCCGGCTTCAGCGGCTCGGGCGAAATAACCGCGTGAGAGGTGCAGGATACCACGAATAGCAAGACAAACAGGATTGTTAAACAATATTTCAGGTTTTTTAGCATGTCCTTGAATTTCCCCGGAGGTAACATTGATGACAAGACTTTTGTTCTTCCTGGATACCGCCCCAGAATCCGATATAAACCTCAGATATTGAGTTTAGTCTGGTACTTTTGATCAAAAAAGTTCTTGGGCTCACGATATCTGATTTTCAGCGATC
>CAZVSF010000108.1:3735-10086 GCA_964630195.1 uncultured Lentisphaeria bacterium | reverse complement strand
GGGTTTTTACTTTCAGGGACTTCCAGACACCCACGCCTAAAAGGATAAAGAGATAGATCAGTACGATTGTGGTCATTGGAAAGACTCCATTGAATCAAGCTAAGGGTTCAGACAGATATATCAATGTCTGCTTGCAGAATTAAGGCTATGGAAAAATTTGTATGTAAAATAAACTGTACAATATGTATAGTTTATTATATATTGAAGCATGAGACCTAAGTATAATATCAGAAACAAATTGAAATTATGGCGGCTAAAAGCTGGTGATTTGACTCAGGACCAATTGGCTGAAAAGGTAGGGACCACACGCCAGACCATATTATCCATTGAAAAGGGTCGCTATGCTCCATCAGTAGGTCTTGCCTTGCGTCTCTCACAGGTTCTTGGTGTCACTGTTGAGGAGCTCTTTGAATTGGAGGATTCGGAAAAATGATGAATAAATTATTTAATCGATTGGAATGGCATCCGACACATGCAACTCTGTTGGCAGGTGTTGTAGTAATTCTCGGGTTTGGACTCTCAGAACTCAATTGGTGGTTCCTCTGCCTGGCAGCCCTGGGAACATTTGGTCCCGGAATTCTCAGAGAATTTGGTGTGTTAAATGATCAAGATGAATTCCAAAGACGAGCAGATCGTCGAGCAGGCTATCATGCTTTTCTAATCGGCGGGCTTTTCACTTTTTTAATGGTGGCCTATTTAAGGTCTGGAGATCGCAATGTTGGGGAACCTGAGGTACTTGTGTCCCTCACCCTCTCGATTCTCTGGTTCAGCTGGTTTTTGAGCTCTTTGCTCTCATATTGGGGTCCCCAGAGGACAGTATCTCATGTCCTGAATGCATTTGGGATCGTATGGCTTCTCTTCAATGTGGTGGGGAATCTTACTGATCCAATTTCTCTGATAATGCAGTCGCTGCTGGCAGCCCCGTTTTTTATTCTGGCTTTTGTGGCGAAGCGCTGGCCCCAAATTGGTGGTATCTTACTTATCTTAATTTCAGCTTTCTTTTTCTACTTTTTCCATCTTTATGAAATATTTGGACCAAATCCGCTTGAAAAAGGTCGGGGAGAAGTGATGGTTCTTTTTCTGGGACCACTTCTGTTCAGCGGGATCACTTTGCTGCGTACAGCTGGAAAGCAGGTCGCATCTGAAAATTCGGAAGATCAATAGATCAACAACCATCCCAAAGGAGAATATTTATGCGCTTAAAAATTCTTTATACCCTGTTGCTCATTTTGAGCACCTGTACCTTTGCCCTGGCCCAAAGTGAGAACAATGAATTCAACCAATTTATGGGCGATTGGCAGGGGGAAGGACATTTTTACAATGTTGATTTCAGCAACGAGGTCGGTATGGTCCGATTCACCTTAAGAATCACACCTGACATGGAGATTCTTGGCACCATTGGAGACGCTGAAATACGGGATGCTGAAATTGAAGTGGATGACTGGAATGATGGCTATATGATCAAAGGCACTGTGGATGGCAGAATATTTCCCGAGAACGATTTTAAGAAAAAACGAATAACACTTTTACTAAAGGCAGTTCAGGATAATACCACCATCGGGGATTTTCATCTTGCCAACAATTTCATTTTTGATTTTAGCATGCGACCGGGGGAGATAACGCTTAGAAGAATCCCCTGATCAAATAAACCTTATTGAATCAGTTGATCAGTTTTGCCAACAATTCCTGTGCTTCCACAAATTCGGGCATGCTTTCAACCAATTCTGTCAGAACAACGGCTGCTTCCGATGTATGCTGCTCTTCAATCAAAAACCTGGCATATGTGAAATGAACATTTGCCGATTCAACCGCTGTTAATTCGGGTGCCTTTACGGCTTTCTCAATGAATGTTATAGCCTTATCCATATGGCCCATCATTCTCTGGGATATTGCCAGATTGTAGTAAAACATGCCCTTTTCAGACGACCTTGCCAGAGCATTTTCGCTCGTATTAGCTACCACTTCCCACAATCGAGCTCCTTTGGCGCAATCAATTAACTTTGTATAAAATTCGATCTTTTCTGGATACATCGCGATGATCGCCATGAATTCATCGCAGGCATTACTGAATTGATTTTGCTTCAAGTAATAATCTGCCATCTCACTATGGGCTTTTCCCCAGATACTGTGGTCGAACAGATAATCCTGGGCGATTTTGGATGTTTCTTCATTGTAGAGGGGTACGTAATCTGAATAATCAACCTGGCTGTTCCCAAAAGGCCAGCGATGTAGAAGCTTGAATATTCGCAAAGCGCCAATTTCCCAATCCAGATCGGTGACCAGAAGTGGTTCCATGGGTCGTTTGTGACTCGGGATTTCTGAAAGTATGCCTGACCTGGTCATGGCTTTCTCAAATTGTCTCGCCATGACGTGATATCCCAGGGGATTGGGATGGAGGTGATCGCAAAACAGATCGTAACCTGGTATCGTTGATGCCGAAGCTTTTCTGAATGCAGATTTCATGTCAATTATTGTGAGACCAAAGTTATCGGCTCTGTTGTGCAATATTTCATTGAGATAGTCAATCCCGCGAAAGGGGACCTGGTCATTATTTTTTGCTCGGGTAAAGGACAGATGAGCAGTTATGGTATCGCCCTGGCTGAATTGATGCTTTCCTTGAAGGTATAGATCATAAGCCTTCGTCGTTTCCAACTCAGGGTTGGCTGTGATATCGAGAGGTACCTGATCTTTAATATTGCTCACCAGATTGCTCATGATGACTGGCACACCGGCAGATTGGCATTTACTTAAAATGACCTTCAGGTTGGCTGCAAAATTATCCCGGGTTTTTATCCTTAGCATGGAGGTGGATTCAATGAATTTATCTGCAATAACCTTTTCCATAAGCGTAGGATTATCTTCAGTAGATGGCGGAGCAGTAATGCTTCTGATCATTGAACTGATCATTTGAACCACCCGAAACTTCTGCAGTTTTAAGATGAGCCTGACAAACCTGCCATCATTACCCAGGGATATGGTCGAGCCAGTGCCATATGCACCGTAAAACTCATTGTGACCCATGTATAGTAAAATCAGATCCGGATCCTGTCGAAGCACATCAGGTATCCAATCCACAATTGTAAAGCTATTGATCGCCGAGAGTCCCATATTTATGACTTCAAAATTCATATCAGGATAATCTGCCTGTAAAAGCAGGGCGAGTTGCTCGGGAAAAGGAACTGTCATTTCATAAGGGAACCCGGCAGTACTGGAGCCGCCCAAACAGAAAATTCTCATGGTTCCAGCCTGTTTCTCCCGGCTGAATTTCTGAGGATACAAGTTTGGAACGGGCATCAGGTTTTTATTGAAATAGCGTTCACCAACCTGAGGGTTGATTTGTGTGTAAGCTTTGCCGCCATCCTCTACTTCCAGAAAGAGGGGGGGCTGAGGATAGGCATTAAAAATCCAAAGTGAGAATTCAACCAGGGCTAAAAACGCCAGGGGAAGCAGTGCTGCCAGAACACCGAACAGGATTTTTTTTAATTTCATGAAACCCCCACTTTTTTAAAACAGGGCATAGATAAAAGGAGCCAGCGAACTGCCTTGCCCCACAACAATAATTATCCCCAAAAACAATAAAAGGACGACAATGGGAATCATCCAGGATTTCTTGTTTTCTCTGAGAAAAAGAATGAACTCTCCAGCAATTGATAGCTTACCCATTTATTTCTTTCCCGAGACTCATATCAGGACTGTTTCTCTGACATTCCAGGCTCATAGTGCTTACGTTCCCTTTTTCTCCAGTAGGAGGAAGCCTCAGGATCGAGGGCTTCATCCAGGTGATCCTTGTTGATGAGTCTGAATACCAGACCGACAGGGCTGAATATAATAAAAAAGATGACGCCAAGGATGATTCGAGTGACAATAAATCCAAGAATTATAGCGAAACTCATCCATACTGCAAAAACAGGTCTTAAGGTCCCCGGGCGTATCCAACCCATCAGGAAAACCAGTGCTCCTGCCGTGAGGACCACATAGGCATTGTTGTAATCAATAAAATAGAAGGCGAGACCCACCAATACCAGAAAGACACCCATTGTCTCGCCAAACTTTTGAAACTCATGCAGGTTGTCGCTGGTCCATATCGATTTTAATTCGTCGCGCAACATGCTAGCTAAGCCTATCAATCAAGAACATACTGTTTTTTCCAGTCTATGTCGTCAGAAATAGATTTTTGCTCAGACTTATTAATCAGGAAATTTCCCAGGACCAGATGATCCATTTCAGTTCGCATAAAGCAAGTGAAGGCCTCCTCAGGCGAGCAAACGATGGGCTCTCCTCTCACATTAAAGGATGTGTTGATAATGACCGGGCTGCCGGTGAGTTTGTAGAAGCTGTTGATCAGCGCATGATATCTGGGATTGTCATTGGGGTGAACGGTTTGAATCCTGGCAGAGTGATCAACATGGGTGATGGCAGGCACAGACGATCGAGGGGAATTGATCATCGCCAGACCAGCTTGATTGCCCTCACTATTTACCCACAAACTTTCCTTCACCGGGGCAACCACTAGCATATAGGGGCTCTCCTCTTCAAGGTCAAAGATATCAGAGACCTTTTCACTGAGAATGCTTGGCGCGAAGGGTCTAAAACTTTCACGATATTTGATCTTGAGGTTCATGATGGATTGCATTGCCGGAGAGCGAGCATCGCCAATAATACTTCGGTTGCCCAGTGCCCGGGGACCGAATTCCATCCTTCCCTGAAACCAGCCGATCACTTTTTCATCAGCTATTAGCCTGGCGACGGCATTGAACAGGTTTTTATCATCCAGTCGATGAAAAGCTATTGCTTCAGAATCGAGATATTGCTGGATCTCGGAGTCGGAGAATTCAGGTCCCAGATAGGAGCCTTCCTGGCTAGATCTCTCCGTTGGATTTCGGGGATTACCTAAATATTGATACCAGCTGAACAGTGCAGCCCCCAGGGCACCACCGGCATCACCTGCAGCGGGTTGAATCCAGATGTTTTCGAAAGGACCTTCCCTGAGAATGCGACCATTGGCCACACAGTTCAGCGCAACACCCCCTGCCAGAACCAGACTGGGAAGAGCAGTCTCCTTGTGGACGTGCCTGACCATTTTTAACAGGATCTCTTCGCTTACTTCCTGTATGGATCGAGCCAGATCCATTTCACGCTGAGTTATTTCGGTTTCAGGCTGCCGTGGGGGACCTCCGAATAGGCGTGCAAATTGTTTGTTGGTCATGGTCAGCCCCGCAGCGAAATTGAAATATTTCATATTCATTTTAAAAGACCCGTCGGCCTTGAGGTCTATTAATTCTTGCTTAATGAGGTCAACGAAAGTAGGCTCTCCATAGGGTGCCAGACCCATCAGTTTGTATTCGCCTGAATTCACTTTGAATCCCGTGAAATAAGTAAATGCAGAGTACAGCAACCCAAGGGAATGTGGAAAATGCATTTCCCCCAGGATTTCAATTTTATTATCCTTTCCAGTTCCATAGCTCGATGTTGTCCACTCGCCAACACCATCCACAGTTAAAAATGCAGCTTGCCCGTAGGGGGAGGGAAAAAAGGCGGACGCTGCATGGGATTGATGGTGTTCGGGAAAAAGAATCTTTCCATCAAATTCTAATTCGGTGGCGATAGTGTCCTTGAGCCACAATTTTTGCTTGAGCCACAGTGGCATGGCCTTGATGAAGGAGGATAATCCTTTTGGTGCATAGGTCAGGTAGGTTGTGAGCAGACGATCGAATTTTTGAAATGGTTTGTCATAGAAGGCAACAATATCCAACTCCCCACTGCTTATTCCTGCTTCACTCAAACAATATTTTATGGCATGTGTGGGAAAATCATGATCATGTTTTTTTCTGGTAAAGCGCTCCTCCTGGGCAGCGGAGACGATTTCACCATCCCTCACTAAACAGGCCGCACTATCATGATAAAATGCTGATATGCCTAAAATATTCATTCAAAGCATGTTACACGATGAGTCATATAAAGGTACAATAAAATGATGATATTTATGATATTGGTAAACGAATATCAACAAAATGTACGAATAATATAAAAATATAATAAAAACGTAAACTAGCTCTTGACTCGTTCATTTTTTTAACGAACTTGCACACGCATGAAAACGAAATGAATGAGGAAGTATTCATCTATGCCGCAAAAAATTCTCTCAGAATTCCAACTCCCCGATTTTCAGGACCGTCCCCAAAAAGAGGGTGATATTTTGCGAACAGCAGAAGCGCTTTTTATGCAATTTGGCTATGGTCGCGTAACTGTTGAGGAAATCTGCCGGGAGGCAGGTGTTTCAAAGGTCACATTTTACAAATATTTCAAGAACAAATATGACGTTCTCAAGGATTACATGACGGTTCGTCTGGA
>CAZVSF010000108.1:2303-3635 GCA_964630195.1 uncultured Lentisphaeria bacterium | reverse complement strand
AATGATGATATGGTCAAGTTATCCCAGGATTTTATGAACTTTCTGTTTTTTGGAACCACTGGCCCACCTGCGGAGAAGCAGTAAATTGAGATTTATAACGGTTCTTTCTATACTTTTATGGTCACTTGGCATTGCCGAAGCGCAGCGTCTTGACCTTCAATGGAAGGGTCAAGTATCCCTCAATCACGCCAGGTCGTTTGCTGGGAGCTTTAATGACAGCCCGACTACCCTGCGTTATATTCCTCAAGTGCGTCTGGACTATCAAATCAATGCACTATCACGATTTGGTCTGGATGCGGCAATAGATGTCTACAACCATTCCCTTGGAGATTCCCTCCTCAAAATAAATAGCGATCTATATCGATTTACTTTTCGTTATGACACACCGCGCACACAGGTCCGCGTTGGCCTGCAGAAGATCAATTTTGGTCCAGCCAGGATGTTGCGGGTTTTGCAGTGGTTTGATGAGCTGGATCCACGTGATCCTCTAGCCCTGTCTCCTGGTGTTTGGGCAATTATGGGTCGTTATTACCATGAAGCTGGTGGCAATATTCGAATATGGTCCATGCCTGATGCTCCCGATGCAAATCGTGACTATTGGGGGGACATGGATAAACGGATCTGGGATATGGGAGCTAGACTTGAACTACCAATCCCTGCAGGGACATTTGGATTGACTGCCCATAGCATGGACGTGCTACAGCACGGTAGAGTAACTGAAAACAGGCTTGCAGTTGATGCCCGTCTGGATGCTATTGTGGGATTGTGGTCAGAAGCAATGTTTTCCAGGATGGAGGAACCCTCTCACCAATGGGATAGAATTTCAGCCATGGCTGGAATAGACTATACGTTTGGAATTGGGAATGGTCTCTATATGGCTCTTGAAATCGCAACAACTCGGACTGGTAATATTGGGGAAGATTTACCCTGGCAAGCCAGGACACTTGCCATAACAGGTAATTATACCCTGGGTCTGTCTGATGGGCTTTCACTCTATTATTACGTGATCGATTTGCCAATTCTTGAAACGCAATATATGCCCATGCTTGGCTGGCAGCATACCAGCGGAAATTGGCTTGTTTATCTCGCATTATACGACATGCCTGCCCTGACATCAGGGGGCAAAGTGAGTTTACCAAATGGGACTGGCATTCAATTAAATATCGCATTCAATCATTAATTTGTGAAAAAGAAGTAGAAGGAATTAAAAATGGAAAATAGCACTCTGATCAAAACACAAGGTCTCGTGAAACGCTATCCTGTCGGAGCAGGTTATTTTACTGCACTCAAGGGTGTTGACCTCAATGTGAATGCGGGGGAGTTCGTCGGGCT
>CAZVSF010000108.1:0-2203 GCA_964630195.1 uncultured Lentisphaeria bacterium | reverse complement strand
GAGATGGTCATGGAAGCTCTGGAATGGGTGGGCATCGCAGATAAGGCTCAAAGCCGTCCAAAAATGCTTAGCGGTGGTGAAAGCCAGCGTGTTGCCATTGCCAGAGCCATGGTAAAAAAACCACAACTTGTACTCGCGGATGAACCAACGGCAAATCTGGATGCCAAAAACAGTCACCACATTTTAGACACCATGCTCAAACTGAACGAAGACCTGGGTACGACATTCGTTTTTGCCACCCATGATGAGAAGGTGATCACCTATCTCAAACGCAAGGTCACATTGGTCGATGGGGCCATTGAATCAGACGAAACAACGTCCTGAGGAGGTTTGTTATGATACTTTTTAAACTTGCGTGGCGAAATCTGGTTGGGGCGGGATTAAGAACCTGGCTCAATGTTATGGTTTTAGCCATGGCGTTTATACTCATGATCTGGGGAAAAAGCGTTGTAGACGGCATGGCCTATCAGCTTTACGACGCCATGACCAATATCGAATTTGGCAAGGGAGGACAGCTCTGGCATAGTGAATATGACCCCCTGGATCCGCTCACCATAGAAGATTCCCATGCAGCTTATCCAAAAGAGCTTAACAGTCGCATTGCATCAGATGATGTCGCTACCATTCTGGTACGCCCGGGCACGATTTATCCTGAGGGTCGCATGCAGACCATCATGGTTAAGGGTATCAATCCTGGCCAGAAGGTCATGGATCTCCCTACAGATAAAATTGTCATGGGCTCTACCGGGCTCACCCCTGCCCTCATTGGCCAGAAGATGGCTAATAAAACTGGCCTGGCTCCAGGTGATCTTCTCACCGTGCGCTGGCGGGATGCTGGAGGCACCTTTGATGCAAGAGACGTGGAAATTGTTCATGTCATGAATACCGTGGTGCAGACAGTAGATAAAAATCAAATCTGGATACCTATTGCCGATCTCCAGGAGATGTCTGACATGCCTGGGCAGGCTACCATGATCGCTCTTAATGAACCTTTTGAAGGAACGACTTCAAGTCCGGTCTGGGTATATCGTGATCTTGATTATCTGCTGAGGGATACCAAAGAGCTGATCACCGCCAAGAATGCAGGTGGGAATATCATGTATGGGATCTTATTTGCTATTGCCCTTCTGGCAATATTTGACACACAGGTGCTTTCTATCTTCAGGCGCAAAAAGGAGATGGGAACCCTCATGGCTATGGGACTCACGCGTGCAAAAGTGATAGGTTTATTTACTCTTGAAGGTAGCATGAATGGCCTTCTAGCCTTTGGAACAGGCTTTATTCTAGGTTCTCCTCTTTTCTATTACATGGCTGTGCACGGCTATACGATTCCCGGTGGCATGGAAGACTTTGGGATGGCACTAGGTAACACAATATATGCCAAATATGGTGCCGGTCTCATGCTTGGAACCACATCGCTACTTTTTGCCACAGTGGTCCTGGTAAGTTGGCTGCCTACTCGCAGAATCTCCAAACTCACACCAACTGATGCTCTGAGGGGGAAATAGAATGTTTAGGTTTTTAATTAAAGGGATGTTGCGAGACAAGCACCGTAGCCTGATGCCCACTATCGTTGTCACTTTAGGTGTATTCATGACTGTGGGAATGTTAGCCTACATGAAAGGCGTCATGGGTGATATGCTGAATAATACGGCACGGCTAGAGTCCGGTCATGTGAAGATCACCTCCCTGGCTTATCGTAGTGAGATTGATATCGTTCCCAACGATTTAGCAATGGGAAATGGGTCTGAATTATTAACCATGTTAAATCAGAATTACCCGGAGATATCCTGGGCTGAAAGGATCAAATTTGGGGGGTTACTTGACGCTTTTGATGAAAACCGGGAAACGCGCGCCCAGTTAGGCGTTGGAGGTATTGGGATTGATTTATTTGGTCCGGATTCCACTGATCGGGAGCGGTGGAATCTTGAGGATGGACTTCGTGCAGGAAGTTTGCCGAAACAACCCGGTGACATTCTCATGGCTGAGAAACTGGCGGGTAACATGGATGTTTCCGTTGGCGATGAAGTGACCCTTATCAGTTCCACCGTCAATGGATCCATGGTATTACAGAATTTTCACGTGTCCGGTTTGATCGAATTTGGTGTTCCCCCCATGGACCGCAGCTTGATTTTAGCGGATCTCAACGATGTGAAACGCATGTTGGATATGGGTGATTGGAGTTCCGAAATTCTGGGTTTCT
>CAZVSF010000107.1:7539-10142 GCA_964630195.1 uncultured Lentisphaeria bacterium | reverse complement strand
CCCCATTATAAAATTTAAAAGTCATAAAATCTGCATCCCCCGCAGCGCTGTAGCTATAGCCTCCAATAAAAATATTGCCTGCCGAATCAAGCGCCATGGCATTGGGAAAATCATTGTTTAATCCAGGACCTGCATACTCACCTACCCACTGTTCGACCCCGCTGGGATCATATTTGATGATCAGGATATCGGAACCAATAAAGGGTCCCCACCGGTATCCACTGACGTATGTGTTCCCCTCATCATCAACCACGATATCCTTGCCGTAGGTATCGACAATACCAGGTTCGCTATAGGTCTGACTCCACAGCAATGTCCCGGAAGGATCATATTTCATGGTGAGGCAGACAAAATCACTGACTCCGGTTACATAGACATTGCCAGCCTCATCAACGGTGAGACCCCTTAAAATATCTGTGCTGGGCATGGTTTGTGAGCCAAATTCGTGAACCCAGCCAAAATCAACGCTATCCGTCATCACATCTGTGAGCTGCCAGCGATTAGTATTTGAATAGTCGAGACCCAGACCGGACCTGGCTCCGGCTTCCAGATAATCCATAAGGATCCGATCAGGTGAGATATCTATCATTTTTCCCAATTGGGGATTTATGCGCTCTTGAAAAAGATCCGCTTTGGCGGACAGGTTTCGAGATTTGCCAAAGCTCTCAGAAACAAGGAGGATTGACAGGATCAGCAGAGTGGCTGTGGTCAGTTTTAAGCGCATGGTAATTCTCCAGATCAGGATTTTTTAGCTTTGGTCAAAGTATGGCTTCTGCTGAGCCAATATCAAAAATATTTCAGGGCTGAGATTCATCACAATTTGGGGTAGAATTCTCATATATTGGCGCTTGAATCGAGTCTATCTATTTGGGACGAATTGGAGATATAGCTATGCATGACAAATTACTGATCATTATCAGTACTGGAGAACCAGGAAAAGCCCGGGCAGGTGCTATGTACGCAGTCAATGCGCTGAAACACGCCTGGATGGAGGAAGTACAGTTATACTTTTTTGGTCCCGCTGAGGAATTGCTGACCAGAGACAAACCCTTGCAGGACCTCCTGCTCGAGTATCAAAATGAAGACCAGACTGCCTTGGCCTGTAAAGTTGTGGCTGATACTGAAGGTATTGGAGAGCAGGTAGCAGCTCTCGATGTGGATATTCAATATCTTGGGGAAAAGATCTCGAAACTCATTAAAGAAGGGTATACGCCGATAGTCTGGTAAAAAAAGCACCCCCCACTATCTGAGGGGTGCAAAATATGGGTCGATTGTGATCTTATTATCTAGCGCAGCGAAATCCAATGGTATTGTAAGCTGCAGCAGGTGCACCTTCAGTTCTGAACCATACTTTTAAATTGTCTGTATAGTTCGACCAGCTGCCACCCTTGATGACGTATGAATCGTTTGCTCCGTCATAGAAGGAATCTGTCCACTCCCAGGCATTTCCAACCATGTCATACAGACCAAAGGGACTCACACCAGACGTTTGACCCACGGGAATTAATTCATCCGAACATCCTGAAAAATTAGCCTGGTCGCAGGTGGGATCCGTGTCGCCCCAGGGATAGTCAAACTCAGTATCTCCACGGGCTGCGACTTCCCATTCTTCTTCCGTGGGGAGCCTCCAACCATAATAATCTGCAAACATGTCGGCGCCATACCAGGTTGCTCCCACCGCCGGGGTCAGTCCGTATCCTGCAACCACAGTAAATGCTGAGCCATCGAAGGCAATCTTGCTACCGGTCATGAGTAGTTCGTAGATCGTATTGTTACTACCATCAATCACGGCATCCTCATCCACATTTAACCCGATCTCCCCGGCGACATAGGCTGCCTCCAGAAAAGCTGCGAATTGGATATTGGTCACTTCATAACGCATCATTTCGAAATCAGAAGGTATGGTGTGTTCGAAAACACCTGTCCCATATCCAGCTTCACCTAAAGTATAGGTGCCGGCATCAATGGTTTCCCATTCAGTATACAACCAGGCAATACTACCTGTGACTACGTTTGTGAAATCGGACTCCTGCCCATTGGCGAACGCCAGCACTCGATAGCGGTATTCGGTTCCATAATCCACATTATAGTCAGTATACTCTGTGACATCTTCTGCCACTTCAGCGATCTGGACAAATCCAGACCCATCATCCCGCTGGATCCTGAAGCCTTCCTCTACACTGGACTGATCCTGCCATTCCAGAAGAATTTCTGTATCAAACGCTGTGGCAACCAAATTGGAAGGTGCAATTTCAACTGGTGATTGCACATTGATAATAGGCGTATAGTTGGATTGCTCCGTTGCTGTATAAGCGGCAACTCTATACCGATAGATCGTGTAGTACTCTAAGTCCTCGTCTGAATAGAATGTGAAATTTGCTCCAAGATCTGCGATTTCTACAAAACCAGCGCCGTCATCTCGTTCAACCTTAAAACCTTCTTCGAAGGTGCAATTATCACCCCAGGAAAGATCGATGCTATTGTTCTGAGTGACGGCAAAAAGATTGATCGGGGCAAATGCGATAGGTGATTCTACAGTGATAATAGAAGAATAATCTGATTCAAGAGTTGCGGTGAAAGCCGATATACGGTACCGGTAGATC
>CAZVSF010000107.1:0-7439 GCA_964630195.1 uncultured Lentisphaeria bacterium | reverse complement strand
AGAATAATCTGATTCAAGAGTTGCGGTGAAAGCCGATATACGGTACCGGTAGATCAAGCCTTCAACCAGATCTGCATCAGAATAGGTGGTGATATCGGCACCAACATCTGTCAGCAATACAAAACCGCTGCCATTATCACGTTCAATATGGAAGCCTGTTTCAAACGTGCAGTTGTCCTGCCAGGATAGATCGATCGAGCTTGTGTTTACAAAGGCGAAGAGCCCGGATGGAGCAAATCTGAGTGGGGATGTAATTGTAGCGATGTTTGAATAATTGGACTCTGCTTCACTGGTAAATGCCTTTACCTGATATCTATATTCAATGCCATACTCCATATCAGTATCAATATAATTTGTTGTGTTCGTACCAACTTGGCCAACCTCAGCGAATCCCTGTCCAGCATCTCGCTCGATGATAAACCCTTCTTCAAAAATGCAGTAGTCTGTCCAGCGAACGACGATGGTATTGGAAACTGCTGTAGCAAATAATTGTCGGGGAGCGAAAATAATGGGTGATGAGATCCCAATGCTCCATGAATATTCAGAACGATTTTCACTTGTGAAGGCGGCCACCCGATACCGGTAATACATATCTTCGGCTAAATCTTCATCAGTAAAACTGGTGATATTTTCTCCAACTGATCCTATCTCAATATAGCCAGTACCTTCATCTCGTTCGATGACGAAGCCTTCTTCAAAAATACATTCATCAGTCCATGAGATCGTGATGGATGTATCGTTGCTTACCAGACTGACATCCGAGGGAGTATAACCCAGAGGAGAATTGACTGAGTAAGAGTTGGAATAACTTGATGCACCAGAACTTGTATAGGCTGCAACTCGATATCGATACACCAATCCATAGCTCATATCTGAATCCAGATAGGCAGTAGAGTTCGGCCCAAGGTTTGCAATTTGGACATAGTCTGCCCCGGCATTGCGCTCAAGGATGTAGCCTTCCTCAAAGATACAGTTGTCATTCCAGATCAATTGAATACTATTCCCAACATCGCTGGCATAGAGAGAGGTGGGAGCAAACTGTAAGGGAGATATTCGTGATGCCTCCCAGGTAAATTCTGATAACTCTCCATCGCTGATGGCTGCAACCCGATAATGGTATAAAATTCCATATTCCATATCACTATCCAGATAACTCGTAACATCCGTGGGCAATTCAGCTAAGACTTCGAATCCTGTACCAGCATCTCTTTCAAGTACAAAACCATCTTCAAACGTACAATTGTCAACCCACCTCAGCTGTATGGATGTATCGACTGTCGTGGCCGTGAGTGATGAGGGAGCAAAATTCAGAGGTGAAGCAATGCTTGAAGTAGATGTGTAGCTTGATCGTTCATCAGGTAGATAGGCAGCGACTCGATAATAATACCAGGCATCTTCTTCGATATCAAAATCAGTGTAGGTGGCAATACCTCTACCTTCATGTGCGCCAATACTATCAATGGTAATGTAGCCACTGCTTGTGGTGACTGAACCCTGCCCTCTTTGGATAATAAATCCAGTTTCAAAGATGCATCGATCCTCCCAGGTCAGGACAATGGAGGTATCATCTGCAGTTGCCGCGAGATCAATAGGGGCAAAATGAAGGGGTGAGTAAATTGAAGAGGATATGGAATAGCTGGATTGATCGCCTGTGGTAAAGGCAGCGACCTGATATCGATACCAGGTGTCATAAGCTAAATCGGCGTCCTCATAAGTGGTAACATTGGCACCCAACTCCACGAGAGGTTCCCAACCTAATCCACCATCTCGCTCAACTCTGAACCCAGATTCAAAGATGCAGTTGTCGTCCCATCGCAGCATGATAGTCAATGGTGTCTCATCGACCTCGAGATTGCTGGGGCTAAAGCCTAATGGTGAATTCACCAGCGCAGCAGTTGAAAAACCAGAGTTCACTCCCAGGTAAGAGGCGGCAATGCGATATCTGTATTCTCTATCGAAGGCCAAATCGACATCCACAAATTCAGTCGTGTCCATTCCTATGGTCACATGTTCCCTAAACCCATTACCCTCATCACGTTCTATAATAAAACTGGTTTCAAAGTCTGAATTGTCAAACCATCTCAACCGGATGGATGTGTCCCGTACGGTGGCAGTCAGACCAGAAGGAATATAGATTTCAGGGGATGGAGATTCGACGATGACACCGATGGATACATAATTCATATCATCTACGATCATAACTTGATAAAAATAACTGATCAGAGGGTTTGCGAGAGAATCAAAATAGGTGGTATCTGTTGCTCCTGTACTCGTAAAAAGTGATACGGACGATTCCATATTCGGTTTTAGTGATCTGAGCAGGGAGTAGGATACAAATCTTTCATGATCTGACATATTCCAGGTGACCTGGTTTCCAATGTGCTGATAAACAATATCCATATCTTCAATGGGTGCAGGGTGTGCACTGGCATTATCAACAGTTACCAGAATGGTGTCACTATTTGAATAGTTGTCATTTTCATCCCAGCCCTGGACATAAATGATATGTTCAGAATCATTTTCATAGCTATAGGTGATCCATTTGAATTCATAGGGAGCAAGGGTATCAATCAATCCGGTGGCCATATCATCGATATACAATTCAGTGCCAGCCACATCATTCTCATCCGTCGCTGTCGCCAGAACCAGAACGGTATCAGAGACCACATCTGAAGTCATTGGTGAATCAATAACAATGACTGGTCCGGTTGTGTCTTCCTCCGGTAAAAAGAGACTGCATGAAACCATGATTATTGAAAAAAGAATGGTCAGTGATATAGCAATGTTACGCATAAATCCCTCTCTGTTCATTTATAAATCCCGCTTTTGAATTCGGGAGAAGGCACTGTATTCAGCCCTTGATATGAATTTTCTTAAAAATCCATAAGGGTTGAAATTACTCTCTACTCAAACTAACACCAAGCATTTATGGCATAATTAGCTCGAGGCAAACACTAGATGTGCTTGCCACTTATTCCGCAATTAGATAATTAATAGATTTTGTGTAGTAAGTTGTAATGAAACCCTGATTTTGCTGGCGATTAGCCGCCCTTGATTTCTCCATCATGTTTCAACTTGAGGTCTTTCTCGAGAAAGGTGGTTTTTTTATCAACTATTATTTCCCATTTCTCCCCGTCCTTGCATTTGTATAAGTAGGATGAGTCGGCAAAATTGATTCCGCTTAATTCTCCTGGTTTGATATGGTTCCAGAACGCTCCAATCACGTAATCTTTATCCTTCACAATAGGATACCAGCCATATTCGGTGTAGTACCATTGAATTTCAGATTTAATACTTCCCATGGTTGCAATGGCTTCAGCTCTTTTTGCTGTATAGATACTGTCGTAGTAGATAGGAATTCCTATGGCAGCCAAAATTCCGATAACCACAATAACAATCATCAGTTCAACTAATGAAAATCCCTTCCTCAACCTGTTGCGACGATCTTTCAATCTAAGCTCCTCCGGACTCCATGTTATATCCACACCGAGAATGCAATAAACGCGCCTAAATCAATATAAGTTATCATGTCTATTATTATTAACTGTTTATGTAATCTATTGACTACCATATTTATCAGAGAATGTCATATTTATATTACAGTTTCTGACAAAAACTAATATTTGTGCTACATGAACACATGGAGAGATGCTAAATAAGGCTTATTTTGGCTTTCCTATAGGAAATCCAGATCTCATGTAAACTAAACCAATGTCACTTGTATGGATTCCCCCAGGCCTGCCCGGGGTCCCCACCACTTGTTGCGGGGTTCCATCTATGACCCGCCCATGTGTAAACCCGTGGTGTTCTGCCCACGACCGTACACTGTAGGCTCGCGGAGGCGGATAAAATCAATTTCAACCGTTCCGGTATTACCCGGCCAATCCAAATTCTTATCCAGGTCTGATGCACTCCTAACATTGATCCGGAAGGCATATTGGACTAAAACGCTCATCTGTCCATATCATTCCGATATAATTATATATCATAACCTGCTGATAAACTGGGTCAATTAAACATTTGCACGTGTTCCTATCCTTCTTATTATCAGCATCTTATATGCAGTTAGAAATAGATGGCATATCGTTTGAGAATGTATGTGGCATGAACGATTTTTTTAAAGCCAACAGGGAGGCAATCATGATCAAGACGAAACTAACCTTAACCGCACTTTTACTGATGGTCAGCACCACAAGCTTACTGGCTGATCCTATTTCAACCAACTATACTGCAGAACCCGAACCCGTACATGGATTGCAGGATCTGGAAAAGCATACAAATTATCCAGATTTCGAGCAGAAGCTCAGGCATGATGGATACGTCGTGTTAAATTTTCACGTAGATGTTTTGGGAAACGTCTCAAACATTGAAGTTGCACAAAGCGCTGGTCCCTTATTTGACCAGGCTGCCATTGATGCTGTACGCAGCACGAAGTGGAATCCAGCCATGCAAAATGGCACGGCCATTCCTGTCACATTCCAGCTACCCTTTGAATTCTATTCTAAATAAGTGACTACAGCTCTCGTTATTTGACAGATCGTCCCTCAAGCATAAATGGTATAGCCCATCACGCAACGTGATGGGCTATTTTTTTTGTCACTCCAATAGATCCTAACTAGAAGTTAGCGTACCTTGCAGCAGCCATCCCGATGACTGCGATGATCATAAAGACCAGAGCGGTTTTCCCAACTTTTCCAAGTTTTTGGACCAAAGCCTGCATTTCACCCAGCTTGTCTGGGTCGGGTGGTCCCTCGCTGGACTGTATCTCCATCCCGAGCACACCCATTTTATTGAATATTCCACGAATAAAATGTATGGCGTTAAACCAGGCCACGATCCCTGATAGACTACCTAAAGTGATAGTGAGACCCCACCCAGAGTTGATAAAAGTGTGTTGCATGTTTGAGATGACCCCCAATTGGATCAGTCCGGTCAACATGGTCAGGGTTGCTGCTATATAAACAGTGGTCATGAGTCTGGTTTTGCGCATCAAGTATTGCAGTGTTTTCTGACCCTCTGCGCCTGTGGCCGCAATAGTTGGTTGCAAAAAAGCCAGATTAAAAATGGCAAATCCCACCCAGAAGATACCACTTAGTATATGGATCACCCTGAGAACAATCATCAAGACATTCATTCATTTTCTCCTTTTCAATGATCTCGAAGTGAATGGCAAACCTATTTCCAACTGCCGTAGACGCTCAAATCATTGTATGTGTGACTATTTTTATCATAATAATTAATCAGAGCAGAGACACAAGCTTATTATCTGGTCCAGGGAAGCAGGAATTGCTTTTAAATGATGCCTGGTGTTGCGTAGTATCTTGTGGCAGGTTTCTCATCAATTCAACGTAGATTGTTGTCATAGTGGATTCCCCTCCCTATCAAGATCAATGACCCAATTGGACCAACCCTCGCCAAATGAATTTGTCGAGGCAATAATTCGAAAACCGTCTAATACATTGTAAATCCATAACCCATAGTCGCTTTCCTCACCACCCATGCGTCTGATCCAAACCTTTTCACCCAGACTATCAATTCTGCAGAGACCAACATCACTTCCATCGTTTTCTGATTCTTTGGAGGCACCCAGCAGCAAATAGCCATCAGATCGAAAGGGAATCAAAGAGCTGATCCCCGTAATCCTATCATAGTACTGACTCCATAAGACAGTCCCTTGAGAATCTGTTTTGAACACCCATCCCCTGTTCTTCCCATTAGCCCGCTCTTTGGTTCCCCCATATATCAAAAATCCACCATCATCAAGGAGCAACGGCTTACCAATAAATTCTTTTCCCTCGCCACCATAGGTTTGTGACCATTCTTCGTACCCATTTTCATCTATTTTAAATAGCCAGGCATCAAAGCTACCTGCTCCAAATGAGGCAGTGTAGCCGCTAATGAGATACCCACCTCCAGGTATTTGCTGGATCGAACTAAAATAATCACCCCTGAGACTGCCGCTCTTCCCGAATGATCTGGTCCATTGTTGCTGACCATCCCCCTCGAGTTTCACCAGCCAGCCGTTAAACCCCATGGAACTGTCACCAGCGGTGTTACCAACAAGCAAATAGCCACCTCCCCGGGCATTTACCGCTTCAAATAGATGGTCACTTCCCTTTCCGCCAATAATGGAATTCCAGACTTCTCTACCGGAGGAATCCACATAAACAACCCGACTATCTCCTTCCCGCCCGCTTGAGAAGTGGGTATGGCCGAGCAGAAGATAGCCTGAATCTACGGGAATAATCTTGCTGGCTATTTCAAACGCTTCACCCTCATATGTCCTTTCCCATATCACATTGAATTCAGCATCCATGTATTGGTATAAACCATTGGACTTACCCAATGGGTCTGTGCGTCGACTGCCTACACACACCCAGTTCGTATCATTTATGGGGGATAATTGTATATAGTACTCAAATTCAGGATTTGCATAGATGTATCCGAATGGAGGGCTATTGTCGCAAGAGGAAACAAGCATGCCCAGACATAGTATCACAAACATTTTTAGCTGTAGTGCTGAAGCAGACGTTGCCATAAGACCCCCTTACTCTGAAAAGATGGGGCAATATAGATTTTCTGGAGACATTCTCCAAATGGGGAGATGGAGATTTAAAAGCATTACGCTTAGAATTCAAATAGATCAGTCTGAAAGTATATCAAAGCGATGCCGTCTCCCCCCCTTATTGGAGAAAGACGGCAATATTAACATTGTTCCTGGATTTGATTCTTGAGTTTTAGAGTGTAGCAGATTTGACTTTAGACTGACTCATCCTTATGAAAGATCTCCTCAATGGAAAGCTCAAAGAGTTCAGCCGTTTTGAAGGCCAGAGATAAACTTGGATCGAATTTTCCAGTTTCAATGGCATTCACTGTCTGTCTTGAAACCTCCAGGGCATCGGCGAGTTGAGCCTGTGTCCAATCCCGTTCTGCCCGGAGTACTTTTAAACGGTTTTTCATTGGTAATGCCTCTGCCCGGCCAGAATCCCACCAAACATGGCCAGTGACATAATGATGATAAGATGAGAGATCTCAGGTTCAAAGCTTATCAGTTTCACATCTTCGAGGAGTTCATAATTCAGACCAACAACCAGGCCCACACCCAATGAAATGGCCATGGCCTCCAATTGGATCTTTCGTTGGAGTTCATCCAAACCCTGGAGATATCTCTTATTTGAGATGATCATGCGAAAACCGATCCCCAAATTAAGGAGTACCGCCAATACAGTGGGTATCGTACTAAAGTCCCAGAGAAATTTGGGACCAAAAGCCGCCAGAGCCATTGTCAGACACCAGGCTGCTACCCAATACAGGAGCTGTTTGCTATTTTTGTTATTGCGGGCAACCCAGGCGGTTTTTTCTTTTTTTTGTGTATCCATAAGTCATATTCCTTTGTCTTTATGTTAAGTTTACTTGTCTTAATGTAATTACAACTTTAC
>CAZVSF010000106.1:0-10199 GCA_964630195.1 uncultured Lentisphaeria bacterium | reverse complement strand
GACCGAATAGGAAAGCAAAGATGAATACTGCAGAATTTTCAAAAATATTTTCCCAGCCTAAAAGCCTGATCGGGATGATCCATGTTCAGGCATTGCCCGGAACCCCAAAAAACAAGCTGGATGTGGCAGCAATTGCTTCACAGGCTGTCAAAGAGGCCAGAATCCTTGTCGAACACGGAATGCAATCCATCATGTTGGAGAATATGCATGATGTTCCCTATCTAAACAGAAGCGTGGGACCTGAGATCATTGCAGCCTTGACACGCATCTGTGCTGAAGTGCGGGCAGTTTCAGATTTACCCATGGGTCTCCAGATCCTGGCGGGTGCCAACCAGGCAGCCCTCTCGGTTGCTCAGGCAGCAGAACTGCAATTTATTCGTGCAGAGGGCTTTGTTTTTGGGCACATGGCCGACGAAGGGCTCTTACAGTCTGATGCAGGTGAGTTGTTGCGATTCAGGAAACAGATCGGAGCAGACCATATACAGATATTCACTGATATCAAGAAAAAGCACAGCAGTCATGCTATCACTTCAGATGTATCCCTTGAGGACAGTGTAGAAGCGGCCTCCTTCTTTCTCAGCGATGGCGTGATAATCACAGGAACACATACGGGAAAGCCTGTGAATAATGCAGAGCTTAAGTCTGTTTATTCTGCGACCCACCTGCCGGTTCTGGTGGGGAGTGGGGTCACACCGGATGGTCTGTCGCAGATTTTTGATTCAGCAGACGCTTTTATTGTGGGTTCATATTTTAAGCAAGAGGAGGACTGGAAAAATGAACCTGATCCCCGGCGAATTGAAGCTCTGGCTCAGGCACGACAGGATTTATTGAAATGAAAAACATCATAGCGGATAAGGTTTTCATCAATGGTATCATCCTGACCCAGGATGCAGATACTCCCCGGGTTTCACAATTGGCTACCCAGGGAAAAGCTATTATTGCAACCGGGAATGATCTATCTGATCTGGTTACACCAGAAACGCAAACGATAGACCTCAAGGGTGCCGTGATGGTGCCTGGTTTTATTGATGCCCATCTCCATTTTTTGTGGGGTGGGGAATCCCTGTTGACGATTCCTGCTCACGACGCACATTCAAAAAGAGAATTTATTGAGATAGTCCGGCGGTATGCTTCTGGCAGGCAAGCAGGCTCATGGCTGAAAGGTAGCGGGTGGAATGAACATCATTTCACAGACAACAGTTTTCCCCATCGCAGTTGGCTGGATGAGGCAGCACCCGGGCACCCCATGATATTAACCCGTCACGATGGGCATTCTGGTATTGCCAGTTCTGCAGCCCTGGAGTTGGCAGGAATCACTTCAAACACACAGGATCCAGAAGGTGGTGTGATCGACAGGGATGCCCAGGGCAATCCTACCGGTATTGTTCGTGATGCCGCCATTGATATGGTGATGGCTCACATGCCGGAAGCGTCCGAGTTGGAATTGAGGCAATATCTGGATGCAGCCCAGGACTACTTGTTGGAAAAAGGCGTGACCTGCGTGGGCGACATGATCTATGACATGCACCACTTCAGTTTTCTTCAGGATATGGCTCGACAGGGACACCTCAAGGTTCGAATCAATGCGTATACACCCATCTTGAAGTGGCAGGAGACAAAAGAATTGATCCGAAACGGTATTTATGAGGATGAATATTTCCAATATAAAGGTCTAAAGGCGTTTTGTGATGGCAGTCTCGGCTCACATACCGCACTCATGCTGGAGCCCTATGACGACACACCAGACTCAGCAGGGATTTATGATAGCATGTGGAGTGATGTCTCATTGATCAAGAAAACGGTTATAGAGGCAGATATGTTGGGCTATCAAACCGTCATTCATGCCATTGGTGATCGTGCTGTGCGAGAAGTTCTGGACCTATTTGAAGAGATCATTCAAAAAAATGGATTCAGAGATCGGCGTTTTCGAATAGAGCACGCCCAACATATACACCCTCAGGATCTACCGAGGTTTGGCGCGCTGGGGATTATCCCATCTGTGCAGCCTGCTCATTGTGTCGATGATTCCCTCTACGGAAACAAACTGCTTGGGGACCGTTGTGCCTATGCTTATCCCTTTCATTCACTCCATCAAACGGGTGCCGCCCTGGCCCTTGGATCTGATTGGCCTGTATCGCCAGCTGATCCTGCTGCCACCATTCATGCAGCTGTTCACAGAGCAGGCTGGTATATGAATGAAGCGCTGGGCTTTGATGAATCGCTCAAAGCCCATACCGCTGATACGGCCTTCGCAGGATTTCGGGAGCATGATCTGGGAATATTAAAAGCCGGCCACCTGGCTGACCTGACAATTCTTGACCCAGGCTTTCTGAAGCTTGATGAAAAAACTGCATATACAGACAACCTGGTCCAGAAAGTATTTGTAAATGGGGAGGAAGTTTGAAACCTCTGATCGGGTTGAGTCCATCCTATTATGAACACAAAGAAATGGATCGCAGTATTCTGGGTAAATCCTATACGGACAGTGTTCAGAGGGCAGGTGGACTGCCAGTTCTGATTCCCCCAATAATAGCAAAGCATGACCTGGCTCAACTTATCCAGAAACTGGATGGAATTGTCCTGACAGGTGGAAACGATATCGATCCGACTCTTTATGCTGAATCTGGTGATCCCTTGACACTAAACCCTTTTCACCCACGTCGCGGAGAGCATGACAGACAAATTTTTGAATATGTCTGGGAGCATAAAATACCCACGCTGGCAATCTGTCTGGGAATGCAGGAAGTGAATGTCTTTCTGGGAGGGTCGCTGTATCAGGACATCCCTTCACAGGTGGAAAACCATCTAACCCACAAGATTGGTGACTGGTTTGAAGCCCGGCATGAGGTTGATCTGGTAAAGGGATCTAAAATTTACACTGTTGCCGGAGGATTGCGCGAGGAAACCAACAGTGCCCATCACCAGGCAGTGAAAAGAGTTGCCGGTACATTAGAGGTAACCGGTAGAACTGCTGACCATATCATTGAAGCCCTGGAACCGCGTGATAAATCGATTCCCCTTATTGCAGTCCAGTGGCACCCCGAATCAGAAACCAATGACAGCGTTGGTATCGATTTGTTCAAATGGCTGGTTTCTGAGTCTTTCTGAATTATCGAATAAGGGGGAGACTAACTTAGCAGACCGTTATTCTACTGTAAACAACTTGGCATAACATTCGCTCAATTTTACGATTATACTGCCAGGCAATTTTTTGTTATTGAATTAAGGGAGAATCCAAAATGCGTCATACACGCTCGTTTTATGTACTGCTGATCACACTTACACTGCTCATATCCTCTTGTGTTTTTACCAGGCATGAAGAACCAGAACAGGGCATTGATCTAAATACTGAATTACCAGTCGATCCAGGTTTGATCGAAGGAAAACTGGACAATGGCCTTAGATATTTTATTAAAAAGAACGGAAAACCTGAGAATCGCGCTGAATTACGACTGGTTGTCAATGCAGGTTCCATCATGGAAGATGAAGATCAACGTGGTCTCGCCCATCTCCTTGAACATCTCGCCTTTAATGGGACAGAGGATTTTCCCAAGATGGACCTGGTTAATTATCTGGAAGGTATTGGTATGCGCTTCGGAGCAGATCTAAACGCTTATACCAGTTTTGATGAGACGGTCTATATGCTTCAGGTACCCACAGATAGTGTTGATCAAATGGCAGCAGGGTTTAAGATTCTGGAGAACTGGGCCCACAAATTAAGTCTTGAAGATGAAGAAATTGACAAGGAGCGTGGCGTCGTCGTGGAAGAATGGAGACTGGGGCAGGGAGCCAATCAGCGATTACAGGACAAGCAGATCCCCATCATTTTTCAAGGCTCACGTTATGCCGAAAGACTGCCTATCGGTTCCATGGACGTCATTAAAAATGCAAGTTATGAGAGTATCAGACGATTTTATAAGGATTGGTATCGCCCGGATCTTATGGCCGTCGTAGCTGTAGGTGATTTTGATCCCGCAGATATTGAAGCAAGGATCAAGACTCTTTTTTCAAATATTCCAAAACCTGAAGATTCAAGAGAACGTCAGGTCTTTGAAGTACCGGGAAATTCTGAAACACTCTATACCATAGCTAGTGATCCAGAGGCAACACGCTCCCTGGTATACGCTCTTTTTAAGCATCCAGCTCGAATTGATAGAACGGCAGGGGATTATCGAGGCAGCATCGTAGAAAGACTGTATAATGAAATGCTGAATGCACGCTTTACCGAGATATCTCAAAAAGCTGATGCACCGTTCCTCTATGCTGTCTCTACAAAATTGTCCTGGGCAAGAACCTCGGAAATGACTGCCCTGATTGCAGTTGTTCAGGATGGTGGTATCCCTGAGGGGCTGGAAGCTGTGCTTGTGGAGGGTGAACGTGTAAAACGCCATGGCTTTACTGCCACCGAACTGGATCGGACAAAAAAGTCTGTGCTGCGATCCATGGAAACACTATACCAGGAACGGGACAAACAGGAGTCACGGGGCTTCACATCTGAACTTGTTCGTCACTTCCTGGATGAAGAGGCTGTCTCCGGTATCGAGTATGAGTACCAGCTCTATAAGGAATCAATACCGAACATCAGTCTGAATGAAGTAAATGCCCTCGCACAGAAATTGATGACAGATGAGAACAGAGTTATCAGGGCATCAGGGCCAGAAAAAGAGGGCGTTTCAATTCCTACTGAAACCGAGTTGGCCGCCGTTCTATCTCATATCGCATCGATGGAAATCGATCCATATGTGGATCAGGTCATCACACAGCCCTTTATCTCCGAATTGCCACCCGCAGGCAGTGTCGTTGAGAAAAAGTATTATGAAGATATTGATACATATGAAATGAAGTTGAGCAATGGTGTCAGAGTCATCCTGAAGCCCACTGATTTCAAAAATAATGAGATCCTTTTCCGTGCTTTTAGCCCAGGGGGTTTCTCTGTTTTTCAAGACGAGGACCTCATCACTGGAAAGATGGCAGATAAATTGATGGATTATAGCGGGCTAGCAAGTTTCAGTCTCATGGATCTACAGAAATTAATGGCAGGTAAAGAGGTTGCCTCAACACCCTATATCAATGCATTGTATGAGGGTTTGCGAGGCTCGGCATCACCCAAAGATCTTGAATTTCTGTTTCAGATGATCTATCTGCAATTTACGGCAAGCCGCCAGGATGAAGAGGCCGTGGGTGCCTTGCTGAGTCAGTACCGCTCGCAACTTGAGAATAAGCGTCTTAGTCCAGAGTCTGCTTATAGCGATACACTCAACGTCACACTTAATGGTCATAATCCTCGCCGCAAACCCATGACAGCCGACATGCTTGAAATGGTGGATCTCAACCGGGCTCAGGAACTTTATGATGATCGATTTCAGGATGCAGGAGATTTTACCTTCCTCTTTGTAGGTAGTTTCAAGAATGAATCCATGCTACCCCTTATTCAACAATATCTTGCCTCACTTCCTGCCACAGGCAGGAACGAAACCTGGGTTGATGAAGGTATTCAAACTCCTGAAACGTCTATCTCAAAGGAAGTAAAACGTGGCGTCGAACCCAAAAGTCGTACCCGCATTGTGTTTCCAGGGACATTTGAATACACCAGACAGAATCGCTATGACATGTATTCCATGATGCAGGTTTTGAATATTCGTTTGCGAGAAGTTCTCCGCGAAGATATGGGTGGCGTCTACGGTGTCGGTGTTTGGGCCAACATGTCCAAGGAGCCTGAGGCTGAGTATGCCCTGAATGTCACATTCGGCTGTGCACCTGATCGTGTCCAGGAATTGACAGATGCTGTCTTGGTTGAGATTAAAAAGATAATGAAAGAAGCACCTGACCAGGTCAATGTTGATAAGGTCAAAGAAGCTCAGCGACGGGAGCGAGAAATAAACATCCAGAAAAATTCTTACTGGTTGAATGCCCTGGCTATCTACTACAGAGAGGACAGAGACTTGGCTAATTTTATGAAGTACAATGAGTTGGTCGAGGGTTTCTCAGGGGCTGATGCACAGGCAGCAGCTGCAAAATACTTTCACCTCGATCGCATGATCCAGGTGACCTTGAATCCTGAAGACTAGATCAGGACATATTGAATAAAGAGAAGGCTCCTGTGGGAGGCTTCTCTTTATATAGTTTTACTCGTTGAAAATGAATTCGATCAAGAAACTAGATCAGGCTGGCCTTCAGGAAGCGGTTACCGCGCTTTGTGATCGCGATGAATTGATTCGCTCCGTTGTCAATCAATTTGGAACGCCACCGTTGTGGGAAAGAGAACCGGGGTTTCCAACTTTGATTCATATTATCCTGGAGCAGCAGGTATCGTTGGCTTCTGCCCAGGCCTGTTTTGACAAGCTTAAGGCCAGCCTGGAAGACTTAAATCCCGAATCATTGCTAACCCTGGATGATGCAACATTGCTCCAGATAGGTTTTAGTCGCCAGAAAACACGCTATACCAGAATCCTGGCAAACGAGATCAAAAGTGGCTATCTGGATCTCAATACCTTGAAACAGGCTTCGGATGATGACGTCTTCTCAACACTCACCAGCTTGACTGGTATTGGAGCGTGGACTGCAAATATTTATCTCCTCATGGCGCTTGGCAGAGCTGATATCTGGCCTTCAGGTGATCTTGCACTGGAAGTCGCGCTCCAGAAACTGCTTGGGTTGGACCATCGACCCAGGGGCGAGGAGTTTCAGCGTCTGGGTGAGAGGTGGCGACCCTATCGTGCAGTTGCAGCCAGGGTATTATGGCATTATTATCTTTCGAAGTAGAGTGATAAATATGAATACATTTTGTAGATTGAATGGATTTGGCTAGATCAAAAATAAGAGAAAGACTATGTCTGTAAAGCATTTACAGGATCTACCCCTCGAAGCGGTTTCAGCCGGGGAGAAGACGTCGAAGCAAATTTTGATCTCCCATGAGGAGGGTCCTAACTTCGCCATGCGACGTTTCGTCATAGAGGCGGGAGGATTCATGCCTTTGCACTCAAATTCGGTGGAACACGAGCAGTTTTGTATTGGCGGTCAGGCTGAAGTTGTCATCGGAGATGAACATCTCACCGTTTGCAAAAACGATGTGGTCTTTATCCCCGCCAATGTTCCTCACAGCTATCGGACCACCAGCGATGAGCCCTTTGAATTTCTCTGTCTGGTTCCAAATCAGGAAGATATTATCGAGCTGAAAGAATAAGTTGTTGATGAAATCAATAGGCTTGCACCAGCAATCCTGATTATTTTAATAATTATTTGTGGATAAATAGTAATTTCAGGGGTTGGGGAAAGTCCTGGCCAGCTTTTTTGAAGATCAAGAAAATGAAAAATTAGTACAGGAGTAAATATGGACGTTACAGCACTTATAGACCAGGCCAAGGTGTTTATCACAAACTACGCCGTAAATATTCTTGGTGCTTTGCTGATATTCCTCATCGGTAAGTGGATTGCTCAAAGATTAGTAGCATTGCTAAGCAAGGTCATGACCCGGCAGGAAATTGATGTAACCCTGACCCGCTTCCTGGAAAAACTTACCTATTACTCACTCATGGTCGTGGTGCTTATGGCAGCAGCAGACAGATTGGGTATCAATACAAGTTCATTCCTGGCAATCGTTGGTGCAGCTGGCCTGGCTGTGGGCTTAGCGCTCAAGGACTCTTTGAGCAATTTTGCCAGCGGTGTCATGTTGGTGTTCTTCCGCCCCTTTAAAATAGGTGATGCCGTTACTGCAGGGGGTGTTACCGGCAAAGTTGAAGCGATCAGTATCTTTAACACGACCTTCTTGACCTTTGACAATCAAAGAATGATTGTACCCAATGGCCAGATCACAAATGCTACGATCATTAATATCAATGCCAATGATACGAGACGTCTGGATCTGGTCTTCGGTATTGGTTATGAAGATAATATTTTGACGGCCAAGGCCATCTTCAAGAATATCGTTGAATCGGATCCCCGTGTCCTGGAGGATCCAGCACCCCAGATTGTGGTTTCAGAGTTGGCAGACAGTAGTGTGAATTTTAATGTGCGTCCCTGGGTGAAAACGGAAGATTATTGGGATCTGAAGTGGGACCTTATCGAAAAAATTAAGCTGGCACTTGATGATGCTGGAATCAGTATTCCATTTCCACAAAGCGATGTTCACCTCCACCAAGCTGAAAAATAAACATGTCAGGAAAATTACTGCCCCAGGAACCAGGGCGATTATTCTGGGTCTTGTTTGTGCTTACCGCTCTCACTTATGTGGGAATGCAGGTGACAGGCTCAGCCCTGGTGAATGATATAGCTCCTGGGGGAATTGTCACTTTTGAACTGATCGGTAGCATGGCAGGTAGTCAAAGCATCATGGATTCATGGCAGGGACCAAGCATGACCTGGGCTGGCATGAACATGGGTCTGGATTTTCTGTTCCTGGTGCTGTACAGCTTGACTATTTCATTGGGTTGTGTGATCCTGGCCGAAAAGCTACCTGAAAAAATGCAGAAATTAAAGCGGGTAGGGCAGGGGATGTCCCGAATCGTTTTTCTGGCAGCCGGTCTTGATATTGTTGAGAATATCGCCCTAATGACACTTCTCACAGGTTCACAAAATGATTATCTACCTGCTCTGGCTCGCTGGTGTGCCATCCCCAAATTTGGGCTGGTGCTCATCGCGCTCCTTTATGTAATGGGAGCTGGCCTGGTCGTTCTGGCAAAGCCGAAGAAATTGTCAGGCAGGGCAGCCTGATCTAACGTTCAATGTTTTGGGTGAAAGAAGCTGGCGAAAATTAAGATTTTTGAATAGCCTGCTGAAGTTTTGCTCGAAGTTCCAGAACCACTTTTACATAATTTTTTGAGGGGTTGTACTTATAGACTGCTCGCCAGTTAGCTGAGTTCACAGAAAAATCCGTGCTGGTGATATCATACTTGCCACGCTTGAGCAGATAGTTGGCAATACTGGCCATCACATCGGCCCACTCAAAGGGCTCTCGAACCCCATCCCCATCCATATCAACGGCATAACGCTTGAAGCTGGTGGGCATGAATTGTCCATAACCAAAAGCACCTGCATAAGATCCCTTCACATCGTGGGGACCCAGACCATCAACTCGACAGATCATAAACCATGCAACCATCTCATCTTCTGCCCATTTTGCACGTCGAGGTATATTGTGGATGATGGTATGGAGGGAGTTGAATACGGGATAGGAAGAGGCGTATAGACCGTACTGGGTTTCCACACCGACAAAGCTGAGAATCAGAAACGGATCCACACCATATTGATTGGCCACGTTGTGCAGAAGCTCAGAATGTTCCTTATAGAATTTGATCCCCCCATCAATGCGCTTGGTGTTGACAAAAATGTTCCGATAGTCAGTATAATCCATTTTTTCAGCCGGTTTGGAAAATCGTTTTGAAATAGTTGGATCTATTTTTATTCCGGGGTTGGAGAATACTTGCCAGGCATAGGTAGCCGGAACCCCGCTGCGCCGTAAACGCTTGATGACCCGCCCGTAAACCTGTCTGGCCTGCTCGTTCTTTGCGATGAGATTTACCATATCCTTCTCAACCTGATCGGACCAGGTCGCAGGAGCAGGACCATTTTTTGAATCGCGGTCTGCGTAGACGAAAAGCCCGCTAAAAAGCATGAGGATAAGGACTGTTTTTCTCATGTATATCATATAATAACTCAAATCCACGTTTCCAAGCTACTTCAGAACCGTAATCTTCCGTGTTATTGAGATATCATTGGCCGTCATTTTAATAAGATAAAGACCTGAAGGGACCTGGGCAGCATTCCAGCGAGTAATATGATGTCCAGCGGGCAGAGGTCCCTCCAGAAGCGCAGCAACCCTTTTCCCCTGTAGATCAAATACATGGATAGTTACATCAGCAAATTGAGGCAGTGTAAATGGAATACTGGTCCATGGATTAAAGGGATTTGGATAGTTTGGCAGCAATGCAAATTCAAGCGGATGTTCGCTTTCCGTCTCGTCCAGGGCCAGGTAGTCTCGGGTCACAACCCTCAGATCATCAATAAAATATGTACCGCTTACGGGATGGCCGGCGACGTGGGTAAGCTGAATACTATCAAATTCAAGGGTGCCATCAAGATTACCATCACCGATCCAGACACCGGTTCCGTCTACAGCCATATCCCAGTTGATCAATCTCCAGCCATACCAGTCAATCGTATACCAGGGACTCACCTCATGCGCGCTACTCCCATTAATGTCG
>CAZVSF010000105.1:0-10217 GCA_964630195.1 uncultured Lentisphaeria bacterium | reverse complement strand
ACCCCCATGATACTCTTCTTTTAGGACATAAAGGATTTGAGTACCATCAGGGAGCCAGTAAAAACCCTCTGCACCGGGGACTAACTTTTCCGATTCTTCGCCACCATCCTTGATAAAGAGGGCCGTTCTCGACAAATACGTTTCACCTGCGCTGGAGATAAACCCTAACTTTTTACCCGTAACATCCAATCGAGGATTCTGATTCGCATCCCCTTCGCGTTGAATAAACTTGACTGGACTGATCGCTTCATCTTCCTGAAAAGATAGAGCCTGTCGTGATTTAAGAGATGATACCCAATTTGACCATAGTCTTTCAGGCTGCTCTCCTGTCTCGGCTTCCAAAGCCCGATAGAAGCCATAATGTCTGATGCTACTGATGCGTTCTGTGATACGCTGCAAAACATCCTGACCATATTCCCGAGCCAGAAATCGCACAAATCCAAAGCCATGGTCATAGACACTCTCATTCCCGATACCTACTTTACCAAAACCGTCCATCTCATTGAGTGTCAGTACTTTATCGTAATATATTCTATCTCGCAACATCATGTCTCTGATATTGTCCCACCAATCCCATCTGGTCGTATCATTCTGGAACTGGGCAATTCCTTCAGCCCACCACATGGGTACTGCAACTGAAGGCAGCGGATATGATGCTATTCCATTGGGATAGCCATAGAGAACATCCTCACGACGCTCAGGTTCATATGAAATAACCTGTAAATAGGCAGCAGGAACATTTTCAGGCATCTTCCTGGATGCACGTAAACTGACGATATGCGTGAATTCATGTGTGATCACATCCCTCAGCCAATAATGTGACCCACGGAGTTGGTAATCAAGTGGCATGGCCCATATTTCAATCTTGTTATCGAAATAAAAGGCACCACCATTGGCATAATCATCAGTATCGCGAATAATGAGCTGTGTTTTTTCTTCAGGTTGATATTGATATAGACTGGTGATTCCATCATAAATATCATCGGCTACATGCAAAGCTTCATTGGCGGTCCATTCTGTATTTTGATGATAATGGACAATGAAATGTTTGCCCTCAATGCTCTTCCATTCGAGCTCGGGGTGGTTAAAGCCCTGAGCGCTAACCAAGCCCAGAGTGCAGAGTGAGTACAGAAATATTCTTACACTCTTCATCGCACAACAGCAATCTTGATGATCTCAGAGGAGTTCCCAGCAACTATTTTTGCAAGATATACACCATTAGAGACATCTGATGCATTCCAGACCCATTCGTTATAGGTATTCTGCTGAAGTACTTCCTGCGTGGTAAAAACAACTTGAGACCCATTCATGGAAAATATCTCAATGCTCCACTCCTCTATATCTCCCAACCAGGCTCGGATAGTGGTAGTGCTTGACTTCACCGGGTTGGGGTAATTATATGCTGATCCCTTTTTTATCTGGTTTTCAAACGCAATGGGTGTTCCTGATAATCTTACAACACGGTCACCATATGCATTGCCCTGTGGATCACTCCAGAATAGATCACCTGGAGTAGTGTCGTATTCAAAATAGAGCAGCTGATCGTCAGTAAGGACCAGACTTAGATCTTGCTGTACACGCATGGAGTTAGAAACCGTTCCATTGACTGCATTGAGCACTCCCCTGTCGCGTATTTCCCCGTCAAAGGAATAAATTGAATAGGAGTTGGCATGTCGTAGAAATACGCCAGTTTCTCCATCAACAAAAGGTCCGATGAGTGGGTTCCCATAATATGATTCTATGGAAAAGGGATTCCCTGTTGCCAGTATGGCGCTTTGATTGATAATTCTTACGGAATGTTCATAAAAGAGTGCGATCTCATAGATACCATCAGCGTCAATATCAACTGGAATAATGTCCTCAGGTTTGGCTACATCTAAAAATCGTTCACTCGCATCCTGAAGATGGGTGATCATAAGACTTTGATCAGTCAGAGACCATGATAAAACATCCATACCCTCTAATTCAGCATTCGTATCAATATGTCGAACTCCTACTGGCGTGGGTATATCCAGATCAGCGCCATAATAGATTTGAAAACCAGACGGTGCCAGGAACCTTGTGATGGGACGATCAATGAGTGGAACAATTGTGGATTGACCAAATTGTGGCTGCCAGGATACCTGGACATATTCTCCATCCCTGGAAGCAAAATACAGGTACTGTTGTGAGAAGTCTGAAAATTCAAAGACGGAATCAAGTGTTGCATTAAAAAAGGAGTTTCCTGAGTTGATGCTATAAAATCGAAGTCCATTTTCAAGTTCTGGTGCTAACCATGGGTAGCGAAACATGAAGGAATAATTTCCATCAGGAAATATCACTGCAGGATCCAATACCTCATTTGCTACGACAGTGAGCTGTCCGTCACTCACCTCACCCACTGATATCGCCGATGAGTCCCGATTAAAGGTCCATAGTTGAGTGTCGGTACCCCACCCAATAAACGAAGATACGGAATCTGAGCTTACCAGTCTATCAGATGAAATGGAGAAATGCATGGTAGCGCCATTATTAGAAATATTTTCAATCTGCAGGTGACTTGGTGTGCCATTATTTGAGATTGTCGACGGATAGGTATCAGAATTCAGGTAAAGCAGACTGTCACCAATGACTTCCTGATAGCGATTGAGTTTGAACCAGCCCTCATTCCCTGCAAACCATGTGTCGAACCACCACCCTGTTTCCAGGATATCTGCAAAAAGCAACTGGGTTTCATGACCCATATCCTGAGCACCATCTGCTTCTACAAAATCTACCAACTGGGTTGGTCCACCATTGGGATTTCCTTCCCAATACCTGGCACTTTCATCAATATGCCAGATATTCAGTCCATTGCCTGGCAAACCAGCATGTTGCTCGTCTACCTGGATGACAACTCCTCCTTCGCTCAACTGGACGGAGACCGTGTCATAACCAGATTCATCGATCCACAGGGTCATTCCAGCGGGTTCCGTAAGATCTCTCTGTCGGTTTTCAATGAGATAATATTCGGATTCGCTCATAGAGATCTTTACCGGTGGATCATCTACATGAATAGATACTGAATCCCCAATGCGCTTATCGACGGGTTCAACCCAGCCCATTTCGATACGGCTGAAGGGATCGGGAAAAGCTGGGACTATGCCATGAAAATTGTTTGAGCCTTGATCCATAAGGGCAAATCCACCGACCAGCGACAAACCCGTTTCTGTGTTGTAAAGTGGTGGTAAACCCAGGTGAAATCCCATCATAAGTGCCAGCGTACCATTTAAGGCAACCTGATAGAAGCAGGGATCTTCTGCATCTTCAAAGAGTCCAAAGGTTTCCTTGAACTGGAGAAAATTTTGGGATTCGGGAATGATGATCAAATCTGACAGATCACCCTCATTGGTGGAGAGGTTCCCATAGTCAGCAAAATCCGGTGCGGAGAGATAGGCAGAGGGGATATTTCCAGGAGTTGGATCCAGGGCAAAGGCGAAATCGCCGCCCATTCCTGCATGAACAAGAATAATAGTAGTGTATATCCCAAAGTCTACATCATCATCTGCGAGAGTGATGGCATCCCTACTTAACTCAAAAAGTTTTTGAGTTTCATCAAATTGTTCCAGATAAGGATGGTAATAGAGCATTTCATGGGGCAATACATAGACTTCATCATCATTCTGGGGAAAAACATCTGATCCAGAGAAGTTGACGTGGATGTTTCCTTTGCTCACGCGTTGCCAGTAATTATCCTGAGCAGTCAGGTGATCCAGAAAGTAGCTCCGATCATGTGGTGGCGGATCCAGAGTCCAGTCAGAGCATGCTATTTCCACGGTATCTTCAAGCACAAAGCTACCATCCCCAGTTGTGGCTGGTGATGCATCGGTCTGAAAAGCAACCCGAATGATAGCAACTTTTAATTCCTGTCCCGTTATAGATAGAACTGACAGGAGGATTAGAAATAATCTTACCGTGAGCTGGTTAATAATATCCCCGCTGGCTATTGAGGGTTAAGATTTAGGATCGGAGATTAAACAGGCGAATCAGACCTAAAATTTTAACATGAGCGAAAAGCGCATGGTGTTATTTAATGGATGGGTTTCTTCTGCCACCGTGTATCCAAAGTCAAAGCCGTAGTTGCCATAGCGCAAGCCGGCACCTACTGTTGGTGTGGTAATTTTACCTTCTTTGTCGTAGTAGTAACCACCACGAATGGCAAACATTTCATTGTACCAATATTCTAAGCCAAAACTATGAATCAGTGATTTAAACTCGTCTGCGGGGCTTCTATCATCACTATTGCCAACTTCCAGCAGTCCATTGTTACCATACAGACCCCCATCGACAGCTACAGAATCTGGACCATAGCCACCAATAATTCTGTCGTCATCCATATTGCGATCACCACCTAAATACCAATCATCAAGAAATGAAGTGAAGATACCCATCCACCATGAGTCGGTGTGTGCCATCTCGTTTTGGCCATCAGCGTTATAGTTTCCGGATGGATTTTCTGCGCCATCAGAATTATAACCACCAATCATGCGATCACCATCCCAGTCCATCATGGCATATTCGCCAACCAGGAGCTTGTTTACATCATAAACGAGATTTAGTCGATTGAATTTTGAGTTATAGACACGCAGATTAAAACCAAGTTTCAAATTGGTGGGCATTGGATCAGCCTGCTCTTCATCATTAAAGATAACCTTGGGTCCCAGGTTTGCGATCATTGCGCCAATATCCAGGGCTCCATTAAAATAACCTTTACTTAGATAACCAACATCAAATCCAAAATTCGTCGCTGTGCCCTTTGTGTCTTCGGTTCCTACCTTCACTTTTGAATCGGTAAGGTGCTGGTATAGAATTTTGAAGTTAAAACCAACACTTGAGTTTTCGGAGATCATGGTTGCATAGCTCATTGAGCCGGAGGTGAAGTATGTTAGAAATGTCCCAAGAGAAACGCCATTGGCATCTGTATACTGTTGTTCTCCAGCATTGAGGTAGATAAGATGTCCACCAAATACACCCAACCCTTCAACGGGCACCCGACCCCCTAAGAAGTCATAATACATGTCGTCAACAAGTCCAGGAAGCCAGTTTACGTGCATCCCGGATACTTCATACCCACTTTGAAAGCCCAGACCAGCAGGATTCCAATACGTCGCATAGGAGTCATCTGCCAGAGCTACCTGCGCTTCACCCATACCACCGGCACGTGCACCAGGTGCAATCAATAAAAACAGGGCACTCTGGGAGAATGCAACCGACATAAACATCAGGCTCCCTATGGTGATGGTAATAATTTTATTCATTCTCATTGTATCTAACTCCTCATTCATAAAAAAACCGAATATTATGAATAACATTCGGTATCAACTTTAAAAAAGATGAACGCCAGGTTCGCATCTATAATTTTGGAGGAATTTCATCTAAAAAATCCCAGTAACGTTTTCTCTCTTAAAGCTCTCCTCTCTTAAAGCGGGCGAATATAGGTTTACGTCCTTCCCTAATCAACGTAATTCACCATTTTAAAGCCTTCAAGTGATACAGCTAACCCCGGTATGAGTTGGGGAATTCCCTGTTTCAATTGATAAGCATAAGAACGGGTATTATTCACAAGCAGTTCGGGAACTGATCCGGTAATTTGATCACCATTATCGTTCATTATTGTGCCACTTTCAATCCATGAATTAAATGCATTGACTAGGGCTTCGGATGCAAACTGCAAAGGCGTGTAGCTAATAGGACAATAATAAAGTTCAACGTTCAAAGGCTTACCGGAATTTGATATCTGCTTTTTCTGTATACCCACTGATAAAATCCTGCACAGACTTCATATCAGATTTTCTCATCTCTTCCACGTTACCAATGAAGGAAAAGTTCCCGTGATCTAATAAAACAATCTTATCAGCTAGAAAAAAGCCCGTCGGTATGTCGTGGGTAACAATAATACTGGTTACGTTCAGGTCATCCTGCATTTCTTTAATCAGGATAGCGATCTGAGCGCTGGTGACAGGGTCTAAGCCGGTCGTCGGCTCGTCGTAGAGGATGTATTTTGGCTTCATTGCCACAACGCGCGCTAGTCCAACGCGTTTTCTCATACCCCCACTCAATTCTGCTGGGAATTTTTCACCGACATCAATAAGCCCCACGCGTTCCAGACTATCGGAGGTGATAGAGTGTATTTCATCATCTGTATGGAGATTGTTTGCTTTCAGTCCGATCCCCACATTATCAAAAATGTTCAGACTATCGAAAAGTGCGGCAGACTGGAACAGCATTCCAAATTTTAATCGACACTGGGCAAGTTGCTGTGGATTCAGACTGAAGAGATCATCACCATCGACCATTATTTTTCCGGAATCGGGATAAAGCAGCCGAGTTACCAGTTTTAGAAGCACACTTTTTCCCTGGCCACTTTTCCCCATGATCACAACACTCTGGCCATCCTCAACGTCAATACTTACACCGTCCAGGACCATGAGTTCGTCAAATGATTTATGTAGATTTTGGATCTCGATCATGATCGATGCTTTATTTAAATCAGATCGCTAAAGTTGTTTCAGATGTCGTCAAGTTCCGCTCTAAACTCTTTAACATCCTCAAATTTCCTGTAGACGCTGGCAAAGCGCACATAGGCTATCTCATCAAGATCTTTAAGATGCTTCATCACCAGTTCACCCACATCCTTGGCATGGACCTCGGAGGAACCAAAAGTGTTCACATCCTGAATGACCAGATCTACCGCCTGATTCATTTGAGCACTGTTCACAGGTCTTTTACTACAGGCAATAGCGATACTTTTTAGTATTTTTTCTCTATCAAACGGCTCCCGACGTTGATTGCTCTTGATCACGAGTAGAGGTTGGATTTCGACATATTCATAGGTTGTAAAGCGGTAAGAGCAGCTGCCGCATTCGCGACGGCGACGAATAGCCCTCCCATCCTGGGTATGCCTCGAATCGATGACTCGAGTATCGCCTTGTTGGCATTGAGGACAATTCATAATTCTTACTCCACATCCTGATAATGGGGATAAGCTGAGACCAGTTCACGAACTTTATTCCGCACGGACTGATTTACATCTTCATTGTCTGGATTTGAGATTATTTCGTTTATGAAACCTGCAATACGTTTCATTTCATCTTCTTTGAACCCACGGGTGGTAAGTGCGGCAGTTCCGATTCTAATTCCACTGGTGATCAAGGGACTGCGTTGATCGAATGGAACCATATTTTTATTGGTGGTCATACCTGCTTCCTCAAGAAGGCGTTCAGCTTTTTTACCACTGATATCTTTGTCCGTTAGATCGATGAGGAGTAAATGATTATCAGTTCCACCGGATATAAGTTTGAAGCCATACTCGTTCAGTGCAACACCCAGGGTTTTGGCATTGGTAATGACCTGTCGAGCATAAGTTTTAAAGGAGGGTTGCAGAGCTTCACCAAATGCAACAGCCTTTGCAGCAATGATATGCATGAGTGGTCCGCCCTGAATACCCGGCATAACGGTGCTATCCAGAAGTTCACTCATCATTTTAGTTCGTCCACTTTTTGGCGCAATAATACCGAAAGCGTTTTCAAAATCCTTTCCCATCATGACCAATCCACCACGGGGACCCCGCAGGGTTTTGTGGGTGGTCGAGGTCACAACATGACAGTAAGGCATGGGGCTGGGGTGTTCTCCTGCAGCAATTAAACCTGCTGGGTGGGCAACGTCAGCCATGAGATAAGCGCCTACTTCATCTGCGATCTCTCTAAATAATTTAAAATCATAGTGTCTTGGATACGCAGAACCACCAGCAATGATCATTTTTGGTTGATGCTTTTTGGCCTGATCACGTACCATATCATAGTCGATATACCCAGTTTCAGCATTAACACCATAGGCTACGATATTGTAGAATTTACCGGAAAAATTAACATGTGATCCATGGGTTAAATGACCCCCATGAGAGAGATCCATGCCCAGGACTGTATCACCAGGTTTGACCAGTGTAAAGTAGACCGACATATTTGCCTGGCTACCTGAATGGGGCTGAACGTTTGCATATTCAACACCAAACAGCTCCTTGACCCTGTCTCTGGCAAGATTTTCTGCGATATCCACCGCGTCACAACCACCATAATATCTCTTCCCGGGATATCCTTCAGCGTATTTGTTTGTCATGACACTGCCGGCTGCCTGTAATACGGCCTTGCTGACAAAGTTTTCTGAGGCGATTAACTCTAAGGTATCGTTTTCACGATCGCGTTCTGCCATGATGGCATTGTAAACCGCCTGATCTGAGGATTTTAATTCATTCAACATCCTGGCCTCTGGAATTTAATTCAATTTTGCTAATTCTTTTAGCATGTCTGTCTCCCTCCCACTCTGTAGTCAACCAGATTGAGATAATTGACTTCATGGAATCAACAGATTGGGTTCGAGCACCCAGACAGAGGATATTAGCATCGTTGTGTAGCCGACTTAGTTTAGCAAGTTCTTCTGTATAACAGAGTGCAGCTCTGACATTTCTAAAACGATTTGCAGCTATGGACATCCCGATTCCTGTACCGCAGATCAGTATTCCTCTTGCTACACCCCCGTTTTGAACAAGCTTGCTCACCAAAGCTGCATAGTCCGGGTAATCAGTGGATTCTGGGCTATTTGTACCTTGATCCAGAACCTCATGACCAAGCGCTTTGAGGTACTCGGCTATCTCAAATTTAGCCTCAACGGCAGCATGATCGGCACCAACAGCAATTCTCATAAAGGATTTGCGCCTAGTTCTTGGGTGCTACCACGCTTCGGTTCAGCCATGAGTAACAATCTTTCTTTGTTTTGGCTTTACCTGATTTGACATATTCATCTCTATTAAAGAACCAATCACCCTGCTGGGGAATCCTGGCTTCATTTAGAAAATCGATCTTATTGGTGACTTTAAAATAGCCTTTGCTCTTGGCAGTGAGATAATCCTCGTATGCCATCATGAAGACAAGTTTATCATCAAAATCTGGTACAGATCCTGTACAACCTATTGCGACAGCTTCATAGACAGCTGCTCGATTAGCATAGGTCTGTCCATTGTCAGGGTCCTTTTTGATGGCTTTTCCTGCCCATGTCATAGCTGATTTCAACTGGCCATCTTCAATATAAGCCTGGGTCATATCAAAAAAGATTCTCACGTCTTCAGGATTCGCAGTATTCAATTTCTCCAACCAGCTGATAACTGTCTTGGTCTGACCCAGTTCACGATAGGCTTCCACCAGGTCTTTCATAATGTTGGTCATACCAGGTGATACGTTCAAAATACCTTCCAGTACCTTGATAGCGACGTCATTCTCACCAGCATCGCGGAGTAGTCGAACATAATCCTGGGCATTAGAGATATTCTCAGGATTATTCTTGTACTCTTCCTCTACAAACCCCCTGACATCTCCACCCTGTGCCTCAATGGACTCGCGGATAATATTTCTCAAGTTCTTATTGTCGGGATTTGTCAGGAGCAGGTGTTCGGCCATATCAATAGCCTCAGGATACATACTGTAGCTGATATAGTCTTCCGCTATTTCCTCACCGAGGACTGAATCTTCTGGAAATTGTGCATACATATCGACCTTGGCCTGAAGGACGGCATCATCATCATCCATCATTTTCAGTGTGAAGAGCTTGTTCTCCCACAAATACTTATTGTCCGGAATGACACTTAGACCTTCGTCGTAGTAAATGATTGCAGTGTCAAGAAAATCCAATTCACGATAACTGTTGCCCATGTAAACATAGACATTCTGAGCCATATCTTCACCAACACACTCATATTCAAATAACTTTTTGTAATTATAGAGAGCATCAGGATAGGCTTTATTTTTATAATATTCTGTGGCAAAACTTAAATGCTTCATACAATATCTTGCATTGGCTTTCCGCACAGAATCCTTGCGAGCTTTTTCCATTGCTGCGAGTTCTTCAGCAGTAGCCTGGGGTGGCATGCAAGCTGAAATAACCATTGTAAATAATAGAATACCCATGGTGAATATTGATACCGCTTTTAACTTCATCAGTTAACCCTCATCTTCTTTTAGCTTTTCTAAACCATATATCATTTATTTGTATGCCAAGCTTGATTCTGGCAAATAGCTCGTCTGGAAGACTCTCATCACCACCACGAGAACCAAACTCTCCTGAAATCTCGAACAAGCTTCGTCCATTTCTCAATTCCAGGTTGGCCCCGGAAATGATTGAATATTCAGATATCATATTATCAGAAGCCG
>CAZVSF010000104.1:0-10349 GCA_964630195.1 uncultured Lentisphaeria bacterium | reverse complement strand
ACTTCTCGTGCTTTCTCAGAATATCCAATTTCCAGAAGGACACTCGCGTATTGATGGGCAATTCCATCTGATCGTGAATCAAGTTTATAGGCCTTCTCAAACGCATTTACAGCCCTTGCAGCTTGGCCCATATGATAAAGCGCAGTGGCCTGGATCTCCAAAATGGATGCATCCGAGCTATCTTTCGCGAGTAGCTTACCGGTCTCAAGGATCACATATTCATATTCTCGGTCGAATAATTTTTCGCGCAGGGTACTTTCAATTTCACTCGTCGCTGCATGAAGGCCAATGGTAGATATGGTTAGTGCAAATAGCAGTTTTGACAATTCACCCTCCTCACAAATTATCTGCCCAGGTTATAGGGACAAATTCGCTGAAGCGATGGCGGGTGTCAAAACTCTGTTCCTATCTCTTCAATGAATTTCCCATAAAATAGCTTACAGATTCTGTGATGCAATATTATTCTCCTACTAGTGTAGTAGGATGAAATTAGAACCACTCTAGGAAATAATAGAAAAGAGTATTGTTACCGAATTTTTAGTGTCATTCATGAATGAAAGACTGCATTATGAACGAGATGAACAAGTGATGAATAGGTCTCATCAGTGGCATTGGACATGCCCATCTCACAGGTTCTAGACGTGGAGTAGTGTCCCTTTACATCATGATGATGCTTTACCTCAGCGGCCTCTCTTACCGTGGCGCTTTCGGTCAATTCAGGCACCAGGAATCCGCGATCACCGGCAAATCCGCAGCAGCCCACATCATGCGGGATGATGGCCTCATGGGAACAGCCCTCAGCTATGGTGAGCATCTTGGGCTCGAGACCCATTTTCCTGGAAGAGCAGGTAGGATGCAGGATAATTTTATCTGTTTTATGCTTCAGCTTCAGACGCGGGATCAGGGTATCGTTCATGTAGACAATGATATCGACAATTTTCAAGGCTTTCCACTGCTCTAGCAGATCACCTTCCAGGATCGTATCATAATGCAACATTTTGTATGTACAGGGCGAGGTGTCCACAACAATGGGCAATTTCCCCTGCTGGGAGGTCTTCCATAGGGAGCGTACCGTATTCTCAGCCATGCGTTTGTAGGCTTCATCATAGCCCTTTGAAGAATACGGTGTGCCACAGCAAAGCTCTTCCAGATGCGCTGGATATATGGGATGAATACCCGCCTCTTGCAGGAGTTGTATAAATGCCTCCGTCGTGCTTAGATCATTGGATTCACCTGGTGTCTTATTCATGCTCCGATTCAGACAGGAAGCAAAATAGACCATTTCTTCCTTTTCATCAGAATTCCTGATCCGGATCAAGGGCAAACCTTGGCCACCTGTGGGCATATACTTATGCCAGACCGGGATCCGACCACCGGTGGCATTGTGCAGCTTCATGGAAAGTGAAACGATCCCCTTACTCCCTAATAGTCGGGCTACCGGAGTGGCAACATTAAGACCGAGACGAACCATCTCTGTGACAAAACTGAAGTACCGCACCGTCCATCCCGCAATTTTATGACCGATGAGACTATGACTCTGCTGCCTGAAATGGCGGGTTAAATCACCTGTATCAATTTTTACTGGACATCCCAGGGCGCATAGTCCATCCACGGCACAGGTATCAACACTTTCAAATGCATAGTCTCGGAGCAGCACTCGGGCTGTTTCCCGGTCGGTGAAATCACCTTCTTGCAGGAGTTGGATCTCCCGCCAGGTGGCTATCCTCTGACGAGGTGTCATGGCTAATTCTTTTGAGGGACACCAGGTCTCACAAAACCCGCATTCAATACAACTATCGACCACGGCCTCAATGGTTGGCGATGGTTTGATATTTTTCAAATGCACTGAGGGGTCGTCATTAATGATCACACCAGGATTCAGGAGTATCCGGGGGTCAACAAGGGCTTTCAAATCCTTCATCATGTCCAGTGCCACCCCACCCCACTCGGTTTCCACAAAGGGCGCCATGTTGCGGCCTGTTCCATGTTCTGCCTTGAGAGCACCATCGTATTTGCCGACAGTCAGTTTGACGACATCTTTGATCAGATTTTCATACTGCCTGATTCCAGCATCATCTGCAAAAGCTTGCGAGATCACAAAATGAAGATTGCCATCCTTGGCGTGACCAAAAATAATGGCATCCTCATAGCCATGCTTTTTAAAAAGTCCCTGGAGATCAAGGATGGCATCCGCCAGATCTTTGAGGCGATAGCAGACATCCTCATTGATGATGGTTGTTCCTGATTTCCGGACGGCACCTACTGAGGGGAGCAATCCTTTGCGGATCTTCCAGTACAGCAATCGAGTTGCTTCGTGTTTGGTAAAATTTGGGGGATGCACCAAATGGGCCGATTTCAGGGACTGAATTCCAGCCTCGACCTGCTCGGCAAGATCTTCAGCTTTTGCGGCCTGAAATTCACAGAGTAAAGCCGCTGCACTCTCTGGCAGACCTTTGAGTTCTTGCGGCATACCAGGCTGACTTTCAATGGATCTCAATGCCGCTCGGTCCATGATCTCCAACGCTTGTGCACCGGCTTTTTCGAGTGGGATGACTGTTTCAGCCGCAGACCGTATGTCTTTGAACAGAAGCAGTGCTGCTGATTTATGCGGCTCGTCTGGAAGGGTCTTCAAGCGGACTTTTGAGATAAAAGCCAGGGTACCTTCAGAGCCAACCAGTAAATGACTCAATATATCCATGGGTTTTTCGTAGTCGATAAGTGCATTCAGCGAATAGCCCTGGGTATTTTTGCGGGAATATTTGTCTCGCACGCGTTTGTATAAATTTTTGTCAGCAAGGATGCGTTTCCTGAGATCTTGCAGACCTTTATAAATGTCTGGTGCATTCTGCTTTAACTGTTCATCGCAATCGTCGTCGATGGTATCATAGGTTTGGCCATTGGGCAGGATAAACCGAATCGAATCCATGGTATGGTATGCATTGTCCTTCACCCCGCAGCACATCCCGCTGGCATTATTGGCAACGATACCACCGATCATGCAGGCATCCAGTGAGGCCGGGTCAGGTCCAATTTTACGACCATGGGGAGCCAGGCGGCGATTTACATGTCCCCCGATCAATCCTGGTTCGAGCTGAATGGTCCCATTCTCTTTATCGAAGAAGAATTCCTGCCAGTGATGGCTGACCTCAACCAGGATCCCGTCTGTGACAGACTGCCCTGAGAGGGAAGTCCCTGCCGCGCGGAAAACCAGCGGTATTCCATTCTGATGGGAAAATGAGAACAGGTCTATGATCTCTTTTTCGTTAACAGGCTGAACAACCACCTCTGGAATCAAGCGGTAAAAGCTGGCATCACGTGCAAAACGATGGCGATCAATGAGTTTTGATCTTATCCGATCCTCTGGTAAAATTGAAGTCAGGTTTTCTAATATGGATTGCTTAGATTCCACTAGGTCTGTTCCTTCGAGGCCTTCAAAAACGTATCGTGCATATGATGTACCAAACCGTCTGCGAGACCGAATTGGGGCACAAATATTTCTTTTATCCCCCCCCATGCCATAATGGATTTAAATATTTTGGAGGCATGTATGATAACATCAGCGCGATCTGGTCTCAGATGGAGTACTCGGATACGCTCCTCCAGGTTATAGGAGTTTAGCATGGCATCGATCTCATTTAACTCGGCAGCACTCACAGGTTGATCATTTTTGCTGCTGGAGAGTCTGAGAATTTTATTCATGTTACCACCTGATCCAATCCCACTCAGCTTGATCTTCTCTGGCTGATATTTCAATATCCAGGCACGCATCTTGGTCCACTCTGAGGGTTTGACCTGTCCGTTCAGTAAACGTACGGTTCCGATGGGAAAGGAATGTGAGATCAAGCGCTTGCTTCTGGCGAAAAATGTGAGCTCTGTACTACCACCACCCACATCAATGTAGAGATAGGCCCGATCAGGATGTAGAGTCTCTGCGATTTGGGAGGCGAAGATCATTTCTGCCTCTTCCCCGCCATCAATTATTTCAAGATCCAGTTGAGATTCCTGTCGAATCCTGGCAGCGATTTTCCCGCCATTGCTAGCTTCTCGCATGGCTGAAGTAGCACAAGCTCGATAATCGATCGGTTCATAGGCTTTTAATAGATGGGAGAAAGCAATGAGGGTTGAAACCAGCTGTTCCTCCTTGTGGGTGGAGATCTCATCATTCCTGAAGACATCGGCACCGAGACGAATGGGCATACGAACCAGGGATTCCTTGGCAAAGACACAATGTATACCCGTCGTGATGACCTTGGTCAACAAAAGACGGACACCATTGGAGCCGATGTCTATGGCTGCATATTTTTGTTCGGAGTCTGGGACCCAGGCAGTTTCGGGATTGCGTTTGGTCACCCTGAACTTTTTTGATGATTTGGCCATATTATTTCAAATTTTGTTTGGTGAGGTAGGTCAGCAAACTGCCGCCCTTTTTTATGGCCTTTGACCACGACTTGGTTTTAAAGCCAAGCCCCACCACTGCTGAGGTTGGCAACCCATCCCGAAAGGTCTTGCATAAATTCCAGCTGAGCGCATTGAAGGTGGGGTTGTGCCCGAACAGCATTAATGAGTTTATATCATCGTCAACATGGGCGATGATATTGAGAGCTTTCTCAATGCCGCCAAAATGATACAGCGATTGTTTGAGTATGATCCTGTCGGAGGGATAGTTCAAATTTTCTGCAAAGATCTGTGCCGTTTCAAGTGCCCGGCAGGCAGGACTGGAAACCATGAGATCAACCCCATCGATCTCCTTGGCCAGAAAGCTTGAGATAAGCTTCGCCTTTTTTATTCCGGAATCAGCCAGACAGCGATTAAAATCAGAATAATCAGCTGCCATCTCAACTGCTTTGGAATGCCTGACGATAAACAATTTTTTCATAGTTTTTTGTCCCAGCCTGCTATGCTAAAACATAGCATAAATGGGGTCGATCTGTTAGCGTGTTTTTGGGAATTATTTGTGTGGTTGGTATTCCGTAGGGTCGTTGCATGCAAGGACCCTACGGAAACACTGTAATTTAAATGACCTTAAATTTTTTACCTACCTTAGTGAAGGCTTCAATTGCTCTATCGAGATGTTCGCGGTTATGCGCCGCACTGATCTGGGTCCTGATCCTTGCCTCTCCCTTGGGTACAACAGGAAAGGAGAATCCAATGACATAAATGCCCTTTTCAAGCATGGCTGCAGCGATATCCGCAGCCAGTTTTGCATCGCCAAACATGATGGGGACAATGGGATGCTCCCCGGCTTTGATCTCAAATCCCGCCTGGGTCATCTTCTCACGGAAGTAGCGGGTATTATCGATGAGTTTTTGACGTAGATCTGAAGATTCAGACAGTAGATCGATCACTGCGATACTTGCCGCTGTGATGGCCGGGGCAAGCGTATTGCTGAATAGATAAGGGCGTGAACGTTGTCTCAGCATATCAACAATTTCCTGGCGAGCCGCCGTGAAACCTCCGCTGGCGCCACCCATGGCCTTACCCAGGGTTGAAGTAACCATATCGACCCGACCCATGGCTCCACGATACTCATAGGATCCTCTTCCATTGGGACCAAAAAATCCTGTTGCATGAGAATCATCCACATGGACCAGCGCATCGTATTTCTCGGCGAGGTCGCAGATCTTGTCTACCTGCGCGACGTAACCATCCATGGAGAATACACCATCGGTAGAGATCAGTCTGGTGCGAGCATCCTGGGATTCCTTCAGGATGGCTTCCAATTCATCCATATTGTTGTTGGCATAACGATAGCGCTTTGCTTTGCACAAACGCACGCCATCGATGATGGAGGCGTGATTGAGTTGATCTGATATGATGGCATCCTCGGGTCCCAGAATGGTTTCAAAAAGACCCCCATTGGCATCGAAGCACGAGCTATAAAGGATGGCATCATCAAAACCCAGAAACCCGGCAATTTTAGCTTCCAGCTCTTTGTGGATGCTCTGCGTCCCACAGATGAAGCGCACGGAACTAAGACCGAAGCCCCATTGGGCAAGACCATCCTGAGCAGCCTTGATCAGGCGTGGATGATTGGCTAGACCGAGATAGTTGTTGGCGCAAAAATTCAGGACAGATTTTCCCCCGACCTGAATTTCAGCACTTTGCTGAGATTCAATCACGCGTTCAGCTTTGAACAGACCGGCAGCTTTTATATCCTTCAGTTCTTCATGTAGACGCGATTTAGTTGTGTTCATAACGGCTCCTGATCTCAGGCATTAAATAGTCTGAAAATGCTTTCTCAAAATCATGTTTTGCTGACCAACCCCAGTCCGTCCTGGCCTGGCTATCGTTCACATCTTCAGGCCAACTATCAATAATGGATTGACGGTTATCGTTGATAACAAAATCAACCTGGGCTTCTGGGTAATACATCTTGACCCTGTCCAGGAATTCGCCGGCAGAAGGATTAAAGGCTCTCACATTATAAACCATCTTGGTCAATGCATCCTGGGGGGCAGCCATGAGCAATTCAATGGCCAGGATGGCATCCTGCATGGTCATAAACGGTATGGTCGCATCTTCTCTTACAAAACAGCTGTAATGTTCTCCCCTGGCAGCAGCATGAATCATTTCTGGCGCATAATCACTGGTGCCCCCTGCTGGAAGTGTTTGGGCACTGATAATACCCGGAAAGCGAATACTCCTGAAATCGACCAGACCGGCAGTGTCCGTGGCTGAAAGTCGCTTGTAATAATGGCTATAATAGTCTCCCAGGCTTTCACAGTAAAGTTTGTTGCAACCATACATGGTTTGGGGATGACGATAATCATCTTCACGAATCGCTCCTGCTGATCTTTTCTCCTGGAGACTGGGAATACCATATACTGCAATGGAACTGGGGAAGAAAAATTTTACGGGGTGACCATGACTCTGGGCTTGTTCCATGGCGAGATCCAAAAGGTTTAAGGTTCCATCCACATTCACTTCGTGTGCGATGACAGGCGAAAATTCTGCCCGTGTGCTGAGCAATGCAGCCATATGATAGATGGTCTCTATCTGGTATTGGGCGTTAATTCTCTCGAGAAGGTTACGATCGAGAATATTACCCACGAGACAATCCTGAGTGCGTTCCTGTACGAATTCATCAGCCGGACTCAGATCAATACCGACCATGTTCCTGATTCCCTGATCAAATAATGATCTAACCAGACCATGACCTATTTCGCCGTTCACGCCAGAAATCAGAATAATCGATTTACGCATTTACTCTCTCCAATATGGATACTCTCAGATATTGAGAGTGATTAAAATAAAAAGTCCCCTGCCTGAATCAGCGAGGGGACTTAAAAAGGGTCGTGTCAAGAAAGGGATAACTTACTCGGTAGGAGCCTCATCCTTTTTCAAATAATCATTGATGGCTTCATTAAATGTTTCCAGGGCTTTCACAGGTAAGTTATCGATATTATCATTAATGCGTCGTATGACCATGCGGGTGCTGCTGGCGTTGGTCTTCATGGTCGTTAATTCTTTTTGCATCGTGTTGATAGATTTGTCAAGATACAGTTGCGATGAGTCCATTTGAACTGTGAATTCAAGGATAATATTATTCATTGAATCAAGCTGTGTAGTCATGGCCAACAGCTTGGCACGATCTTCCATGAGAACAGAATCTAACATGACGCTAATATTTTCTGCCAGATCTGACATTAGAGCCTCTTGCTGTGCTTGATTTTGGGCTTGGACATATTGTACTGTGGCCAAATTAAATTTTGCTGCACCACCCTCAGTAGGGATAAAACTCAGTGTTGAACAAGATCCAATGAGCAGTGCTGAAATGATAATTAAAATGCTAGTAATGCGTTTCATTTGAATCCCCTTAAGTGATAATGTCATGTGTGCACCAGTTGATATAAGTCACACAAATATTGTTTTCGAAAAAATAGGGTTTGTTCCTTTCAAGTCAAGGGAAAAGCAGAAAATGTACCACTTTCTGTATTAAGCACTTTTAAAACTCTTTACGAGAAAATATCCATTCACAATTTTTCCTGACACAAACAATTGCAAGTATTTTTTATTGATTTCTTAGATTGGAAAATGAATTGTTGAACTTTATTCTTTGCCCGCTCATTAATAAACAATTATAAAGGGAAATACATATGGAATATCGTCGCTTAGGTAGCTCAGGTCTCAAGGTAAGTACACTTTCATTCGGATCATGGGTCACATTCCAGACCCAGGTAAACTTAAATCTGGCAGAAGAAATGATGAAGACCGCCTATGATGCTGGTGTGAATTTTTTTGATAATGCAGAAGCATACGCCAACGGTGCATCCGAAGAGATCATGGGTGATGCACTTCAGAAACTGGGTTGGGGGCGCGATACTTATATTGTTTCATCCAAAGTCTTCTGGGGCGGACAGCTACCCACACAGCGGGGGTTGAGCCGTAAGCATATCACCGATGCCTGTCATGCTGCGTTGGGCAGACTCAAGGTTGATTATCTCGATCTATTTTTCTGTCACCGACCCGATGAATCCACACCCATCGAAGAAACTGTTCGCACCATGAATGATCTGATCCATCAGGGAAAGGTCCTCTATTGGGGCACTTCTGAATGGAGCGCTCAGCAGATCATGGAAGCCTATGGGATCGCTCGGCAATATGGTTTGATCCCTCCAACCATGGAGCAACCTGAATACAATATGTTCCGCCGGGATAATGTTGAATCCAACTATCGTCGTCTCTACACGGAAATCGGACTGGGGACCACCATCTGGTCTCCCCTGGCATCGGGACTCCTCACTGGAAAATACAGTGACGGCATCCCGGACGACGCCCGGGTGAATTTGCCAGGCTATGGTTGGTTAAAACGAATGGTAGAGTCTCCCGATGGCAAGGCAAAGATCAAGAAGGCCGGTGAGCTCCAGGAGATCGCCAATGATATCGGTCATTCCCTGACCAATATGTCCCTGGCCTGGTGTGCGGCGAATCCCAACGTAAGTACCGTGATTCTGGGCGCCTCAAAGATGTCACAATTGACAGAGAATCTGAAGGCGCTGGATGCGCTGCCAGCCCTAACGGGAGAGGTTATGGAGAGAATTGAAGGAGTTCTCGGTAACAAGCCAGCACCGCCACCACAATTTTAACAGCTGAGGGGCTACTCGAGGATAAAGTCTAAACCCTCAACAAAATCACCTCCAGTGACTGAAGTGACAGTAAATTCTAGTTTCTGAGGGTTGGAGTTTAATCCTAAAAATTCCAGCTGACTCTCATCAACCCATATGTCATAATCTCCGGGCGGAATTTCCATGGAATAAAAAGAACCATCCGAAAAGGTACGTAGGGTTGCTGAATATTTTTGATCCGGGCTTTGCACGTGCAAGCGTAATCCAGAAATGGGTGTATATTTTCCTGCAACATTTTTGTCCACCCGACCATCAATAATCCCAGTGGTATAAAATGGCACATCTATAATCTTGTAGCTATTTGGATCAAAGATCACTGAGAATTCTTTATTCCTTGGAACCAAAAGTGGATCAGTCATTTTGGCAACATCGACTTTGAAGTTGTATCGCCGGTATGGTTGTAACATAATCATTCTTGTAATTCCTGATTGAGTGATTTGTCTGGCAGTGGCACGCTCAAGACTTACTGCGCTCCCAGGAATAATCTCTTCGAAAGATTCAAAGCTATTAGAGCCATTTTCATCGATATACATGCGAATGGAGCCCCCAGCGCGACCTACTTGTTGTCGATTATCCCAGACAAATTCATGATTTGACCGATCAAGGGCGACTGAACCTCGTAAGGATTGTGTGAATGAGGTCATATTGGATCGTTGGATCAGGGTTGAAGCAGTACGGACTTTTTCTGCATCCCAAGTCACTCCAATCTCCACCCTGGCATTTTTAACTTCGAATTCATTGCTTAACAATATTTGACCCCGCAATTTTTTACTGAATTGCTTTGAAATTTGCAAATTAGCAGAAGCCATATTACCTGAAATCATATTGTAGTAAAAATCAGTTCGGAAATAGCTGCCTCGGAGAAAAGCGCGAATTGAAGGCACTCTGGGAAAGGAATAGACTACGCCCAAATATCCAAGACTTGCCTCAGAACGGTTTATGGGATCTACATAGTGTTCCTCCTGGAGTCCGTATCTCAACCTGAAACCTCGGATACTGTTATTCAGGTTTATGCTATAATTATAATCGCGATGATCGGCATATTCCTGCCAGCCGGCATTGGTTCTAAAAAATGACTGAATCCCAAACAGGTTAACCGGGAAGAATAATCCGCCCTGGAGAGCATGCTCCTGCTCTAGGGGATTCAACACACTCGTGGATTGAAAATAAGTATAATCTAAATTCCATGATGAATTCGTTTTTCCAAAACCATTTGCAACCAGC
>CAZVSF010000103.1:0-10454 GCA_964630195.1 uncultured Lentisphaeria bacterium | reverse complement strand
TGGCACATTCTCCCTGGAAAATTGTAAGATCATCAATTAAAAATGAATGGATCGCGTATTTATGCGAAGTCAAATAATACTTATCCTGGTGCTTATCGGCAGCCTGATCCAGTGTGATCAGACGCCGACAACCTTCGACAAAGAACCCTATATCAAAGGAAGTGATGATATCGCTTTTTCCATGACGATCAGCCAGTTTGATTTCGATTTCCTATCTCAGGAATTCTTCTTCTCAGTTACCGTGAGCAGCCCGGTTGAAATAAGCGAAGTTGTCTACAATTTGGATCTACTCGGTTCAGACTTTCTGGCCCTGAATGATCTGGGACAAGATAGAGATATCCTGATCGGTGATGGTCATTATGATGGGAGCTGGCGTCTTCCAGATTCAATGTCAACCTACGTGGATAGTATGTGGACCCTTGAGGTCATTTTGCACACCGAGGACCTGGATTCCCTGAGAGAAATCGTGACCCTAAAGCCGATGCGACCTGCCCCGCCTACAATCGGAACTGCAAGTCATGCAGATACGCTGACGCTCCTGACCGATAATCTGGTGCTGGATACTCTGACCCTCCAGATTAGTCACCCCGCTGGTCTTGATGAAATTCGCAGCGTCAGCATGATGTCCCTCAAACCTGATGGTAATTATGCCAATGAAGGTGAACCCATCCCGCTCTATGATGATGGAGGGAGTGTCGTTTTTTATACTTTTAGTGGTATTGACTTTACCAGTGGAGACACCCTTGCAAATGATGGGATTTATAGCCTTTTGCTCGCTCTGGCTCCCAATAATTTGAGTGGGACCTATCACTGGACCTTTAATGCCAAAACCTGGTTGGGGATGGAAGCCACCCCCCTTATCGATTCCGTGGTCGTCCTGCCGGCGGAGAGTCTTTCCCGCGCGCATATTCAAGAGTCAACTGAGGGAAACGGGGTATTCAATTGAGAGCCTTCTTAATGGTATTCAGCCTGGCTGCATCCATTTCCTTGCAAGCCCAGTTAATGCGGCCAACAAATTTTTCAATGGCAAGCGGGGACACGGTATACAGTGGTCTCATCGGCAGCAGTATCTCTGATCTGGCTGGATCAGGAGATACGCTCTGGCTGGGGTCAGGTCATGGACTCAGCGCCACCTATGACAATGGGGAATCTTTTATTGCGTTCAGCCGTCAATATTCAAATCTGGGGCAGGGTGGTGTTTCTGCGCTGGCGGTCTGGGGCGATACGATCTGGGTAGCCATGGGGTTTGATACCACGACTGCCTTTGGAACGCTTAAAGCCGGGGGTGGCATCAGCAGGTCCCTAGACGCTGGAGCGACCTGGACCTATCTGGGTCAGCCCATGGACAGTCTCCAAATGATCATTGATGGCAATGACACCAGCTATGCCAAATATTCTGAAATGGATCTCATGGGGGTGTCCATTTTGACTGTGGATGTAGTCACTGAGGTACAGAACATCACCTATGATCTCGCCTATGATGGCAGCCGGCTCTGGGCCACCTCTTTTGGTGGTGGATTGCGGGTTTCCTATGATCTGGGAGATACCTGGCAACGCGTCATGCTGCCCTGGGATAGTGAGTCCAGGTTGGATTCTGCTATTATTAATGACATGGCAGCAGAGATCCTGGATAATCCAGAATATTATGCCCTGGATCCGCTCATTCATTTCAACCATATCGCTTTTGCTGTCAAAGCCTGGAATGATACGGTCTGGGTGGGCACGTCTGGTGGCATCAACAGATCGATCGACGGCGGAAGAAGCTGGGATCATTTTACTTTCAACAATTCCAATATTTCCGGAAACTGGGTGATCGCTCTCAATCGGCAGATCCTGGAGGACGGTTCAGAAAAGATCTGGGCATCGACCATCACAACAGGTGCCGGTGATGTGACAGGATTCAGTGTTTATGACACGGAATCCAACTACTGGCGCGCACCTCTGATCAATTATCGGATCTGGAATATTGCATCGTCGGTCAGTAGCGTGTATGCAGCCACAGATTCAGGTCTCTGGAAGTCCAAAGATGGGCTACACTTTAATCTGCTGCCCCGGTTCGGTCACGATAACTCCTCTGAACCTATTTATTCAGATGCAGTCTATTCCGTTCTGGTAAACCGTGATGGTGCTGTGTGGGTTGGGACCGGTGACGGTCTCGCTGTCAGTTTCAACGATGGGTTGTCATGGCAGGTCCAGAAAGCCCGACCCACTGACATCACTGATCAATTTTATGCTTATCCAAATCCATTTACACCGCGTTATGACAAAGTGTTGAATGGTCAGGGAAATCTCATCATTCGATATTTTGCAGATGCTGGCCAGGAGGTTTCCATCGCAGTTTTAGATTTCACCATGCATCGTGTCAGAGAAATTCAAGATGCCGTTCCATCGCTTCTATCCGGGGCACAGGAAATAACATGGAATGGCAGAAATGAAGGCGGATATCTGGTCTCAAATGGCACCTATTTTATTCGAATTGAGATTGATTCTGAGATTCACTGGACGAAAGTGATGGTGATAAATTGAAATATTTAATACCCAAATTTTCGAACCTTGAGCCCGTCGGAATGTTCGATGATATGCAAACGCACACGCATTGGGTTCGACACACCTTCGCTTCCTTCGAGAGCCTGATGCTCTCACTACTTTTTGTTTCATCCACCTTTGCATCTGGTCTCGGGGGCTTTACAGGGACCTCCAACCGATTTATTGCTGATCCTCTGGCTGCTGGGACTGGAGGCATTACCCTATTCCAGGAGACCAGTACTTCGAGTTATTCTCAAAATCCTGCTTCCCGGGCATTTTTTGATGGGAGGAGCTTTGATGCAGGATTGGTCCAACTCTCACTGGATCGATTTATCTATAACGTGAATGCGGGAGTTCCTCTACCCCCCACAGCCAGTCTATCCCTGGGGGTGATCGCTGCCGGCACCAAAAACATTGTAGCCCGCGATTCACGGGGTTTTGCAGCAGGTGATCTGAGTGACACGGAAATGACCTATCTCGTCTCCTTCTCAAACCGCTTTTCTGAAAAACTGGCGTTCGGTCTTGCTTTAAAGATCCTGACCAAACAGTTTGGTTCTGATGGGGATTGGCTCAATCTCAAGGGAAGTGGGTTTGGAGCTGGACTTGGCTTTATCTATAAGCCCTGGGATGGGAGCACTTTCGGTCTGGCAATAAAGGACTGGAACAGCAGTTATAAATGGAAGACTCAGGATCTATTTGAGCGTGGCAGCAGCTATAAGGATGAATTCCCCATGAGTCTTTCCTGGGGTTGGCTACAGGAGCTGAAAACCCTTGGCCTGGCTGTAGAACATGATCACTATTTCATTGGAGACGATATTTTTCGAGCTGCAGTCCTCTGGCATGGCGTTCCATCACTTGAGGTAAATGCTGGGTTAAGTTTTGAGGATGAAGGTTTTTATCCGGGCGTGAGTGCCAGATATGAATTATCCTGGAAACAGGGTCCCCCTATGCATATCGATTTGGGCATCAGGACAGGTGCACGGGGTGAAGGCCTGAGAAACTATCTTGGATGGGGAGTAAATTTCTAATGACAAAAAGAATTTTACTGGTTTTAAGCATGATGGTATCCTTGTGGAGTCAGAGCATCTTTGATGTTCTGTCAACCCCAACAGATGCCAGGGATGCAGCACTGGGTCTCAGCCTCAATCCTACTGTGAAACCCACACGGATATTAACCCATCCAGAATCTGCCGTGACGCTCAGTGTCTGGAATTGGGTGGCTGACATCCAGGGAGCTTATATGGGAATCGCAGTGGATAATGCTCATCTCAGTTTTCAGGTCTTGAATAGCGGTGAATTGGAATATCGAAATGATATTCCGACAGAAGATCCCCTGAGTACCTTTCAATACAATCTTTTCAACGGGGGTGGGGCCTATGCCAGAGATATGGGTCCTCTCATCCTCGGTATTGGTGGTGAGGTGGTTTACGAGCGCACCTTGAATGCCAGCTCAACCAGCTTATCCATGAATATTGCAGGAGCATATAAGCTGGGGGATCAATTCACCCTGAGCGGCGGTGTAAGACACTTTGGTGCAGGTGGAAAATTGGATGAGGAGAGTACCCTACTCCCAACCGAAGGGTGGCTGGAAGTCGATGCCAATATTGGGCAGCTGTCACTTCTGACCGAGATCAACAATGGCTCTTTTCCTGCTGCCATGGGAGTCACATATTCCTTTATGGATGAATTTGAATTCATGGGTGGAATTCAAGTCGAATCAGCTGATCCAGACCTTCGAATATATCCATCTGCCGGCTTCTTGATGGATTGGTCAACTTTCACTCTGGGCTATTCTATCTATCAACTAAATCACACCCTGGGCGCGCGCCATTTTATTTCCCTTTTCTGGAACTATTAATATGAGTAAACAGGACATTATCAGGACTTTTGAAACACATGTCTCTGCAGGCAAGGCTGCCTTTTTCAAAAAATATGGTATGGATTTCGTTATGGGTGATCGGGAAGGTGCCTGGATTCATGATGTAGATCAGGACAAACGACTTTTCAACTGTCACTCAAATGGCGGTGTGTTTAATCTGGGACATCGCAACAAGGAAATAATTGCCACCCTCCGATCAGCCCTGGATGATCTTGATATTGGGAACCATCATTTTATGAGCCAGGAGCGCAGCGCACTGGCAAAACAGATCACAGACTCAATGCCAGGCGATCTGAATGTCTGCATCTTCGGTGTGGGTGGTGGTGAGGCCGTTGATCTGGCACTCAAGCTGGCATGCGGACATACCGGGCGAAAAAAAATAATCTCAGCCAGGGGAGGCTATCACGGGCATACCGGTCTGGCTTTGACTGTGGGAGATGCACAGTATCGTGATGCCTTTGGAATTGAGACAACAAACAGGGTCCAAATTCCCTTCAATAATATCGAAGCACTGACTCAAGTATTAGACTCTGATGTTGCTGCTGTCATTCTGGAAACCATTCCAGCAACCCTGGGCATGGTCATGCCTGAACCAGGTTATCTTAAAAAAGTCAGCGATCTATGCACTGCGAACGGGACCCTGCTCATCATGGATGAGGTGCAAACAGGTCTGGGTCGTACCGGAAAACTCTGGGCATTTGAACATGCCGGGATCACACCGGATATGGTGGTCATTGGCAAGGGACTTTCCGGTGGGATCTATCCCATTGCAGCCACCGTGATAAGAGAACCTCTGGATGCCATCTTCAAACGTGATCCGTTTATCCATGTCTCCACGTTTGGTGGTTCAGAATTAGGGTGTCGCGTGGGTCGGAAAGTCATGGACATCTCAAATGACCCAAGTTTTTTGGCTCGCATACAGGAAGCTGGACAAAAAGTGCGAGGTGGTCTGGAAATCGTTCAGTCGAAATATCCAAAATTCTTCAAGGGTATTCGGCAATCGGGTCTCATGATCGGTCTGGAGCTACGTGATGAATATGCCGGTCCTGCGCTCACCAAAGCAGCTTATGATCAGGACCTGCTCATCATCTACGCAAATAATGATCCCTCTGTAAGTCAATTTTTAGTCCCCCTTACGATAACCGATGCCGAGATCGACCTTGTCATGGAGAAGCTTGACCATGCGATCAACAGCGCCCGCAAATTGAGAGCAGCATTAATGGCCAAGGAAAAGAGCGGTGGTCTATTAAAGCGATTCACGGGAAAGCACAAATAAATGCTTGATAAAGACATATTACAGCAATTTGAAAATGGGTTAGATCCTCGTGATCCTGTCACCTCACAAATTCCATGTAAAATTCTGGGATATGGTGAAATTTCAAGCGTCCTGGAGATCAATAATGATCAGGAAATTGCAGCGAAACGCATGCCGCTGTTCTCCAGCATGGAGGCAGCAAAAGTATATGCCCGGAATTATCAAATCTATTGTGATCGGCTGAGATCAGCTGGACTGTTTGTGCCAACAGATTCCACGGTTATTGTTCCAGGGCACGGATCGATCTTTGTTCTCTACATTCTTCAGGAGCAACTTCCACCCCAACGATTCTGTCACAAGTTGATCCATGGTGAAAACTCGGAATTTCTGGATGCCATGATCCGCAGAATTGTTGGCGAAATTGAAAAAGTCTGGGTTTTCAATGCAGAACAGGATTCTGAGGTCAAACTGGCCATTGACGGTCAACTATCCAACTGGGTTTTGCTGGAATCTGGAGAAATTGCCTATATAGACACCAGCACACCGCTCATGCTCGAACAGGGCAAGGAAACACTGGACCCGGAACTTCTGCTTCAAAGTGCTCCTTCATTTCTGCGCTGGCTTATTCGCTGGCAGTTTCTGGATGATGTTATGACACGTTATTATGATCCTCATCTGGTATACACTGATCTCATCGCAAATCTGTATAAGGAACAATGTCCACACCTGGTAGATGACTGGATCGAGACCATCAATGCGGCTACCAAAAATAATATGACGGTTCTGGACAAGCAGAAAATTGAGGCATATTACAAAGAGGATAAGCTCATCTGGAGTCTTTTCCTCGGTTTAAGAAGACTGGATCGTTTTATAAAAAGCAACCTTTTGAGGCACAGATATGAATTTGTCCTCCCTGGCAATATCAAACGCTAGGAGAAAGCGTGAGAAATGTGTGATACCTTTGTAGCCTTGCCTTCTGTAACAGAAGATGGAAGCATGATCTTTGGTAAAAACAGTGATCGCGAAGCCGCTGAAGTCCAACTTCTGGAGTATCATCCGGAGTGTCGGCATGACCCCAGTGATATGGTTAATTGTACCTATATGAGTATCCCCGAGGTTGAAGAGACCCATGCGGTTCTCATCAGCAGACCCTTTTGGATGTGGGGAGCTGAGATGGGCGCAAATGACAGAGGTGTCGTCATCGGCAATGAGGCTGTTTTTACCAGGATGCCAGTGCAAAAAGAGGGTGGGTTGACGGGTATGGATCTCCTCAGGCTGGCTCTTGAAAGACGAAGCTCGGCCCATGGAGCCCTGGAAACCATCACTGAATTGATTGCAAAGTATGGACAGGGCGGTAATGGCGCTTACAAGAATAAAGCCTTCTACTATCACAATAGCTTTTTGATCGCAGATCCCAATGAAGCCTGGGTGTTGGAAACGGCGGGACACCTTTGGGCAGCGAAAAAAGTTGACGATTTCTACGCCATTAGTAACGGATTGACCATTGGAAATGATTTTGACCTCATGCATGAAGATTTGATCTACAATGCCCTGGAAAAAGGGTGGATCAAGAAGAAAGCCGATTTCCATTTTGCCAACTGCTATTCTGATTCCTTTTATACAAAGTTTTCTGCCTGCGCCTCTCGAAAGGCCAGATCCGATGAAATGTTGAGGCAAAAGAACTACTCAATTACTGATGCGTTTTCGCATCTACGCGACCACGGAGCCACACCCTATCGCCCGGATAACCACTTTCTCATGAACCAGGTCTGTGCCCATGCAGCAGCAAGTCCGGCCAGGCAAGCTTCACAATCAACAGCTAGTTTTGTGGCACATCTTACCCAGGATCAAGAAACTTATTGGGCAACTGCAAGCTCAAGTCCCTGCACATCTATTTTTAAGCCCATCTGGTTTGGCGAGGATCCGCTGCCCACTTCCTTCGCCGGAGAAAATCTTGATCTGTTCGATAAGGATATTTTCTGGTGGCATCACGAGGAACTTCATCGTCAGATATTGCGCGACTTTCAGAAACGCCTCGCACTGGTACGCATGGAATTTGATGTACTTGAAAACCGTTGGCTGAAGGAGTCTGAAACCGTATCCGTGGAAGACCGCGCCAAACTTACAGCAGAGGCTTTTAGCCTGGAGCGGGATATCGCTGATGCTTTGATCGCCATGTTGGAGACAGAGCAGGTAGAGGCAAAACCACATTTCCCCTATAAACGCTTCTGGAACAAGCAAAATGAAATCGTGAATTTGAGTCTAAAATAGCTGTCTGGGGATACCTGCTTTACCCATATTTCATTGATTGCCTCTCAGAACCATTTCGTGATACTATATTCATATATTAGGCACTCTCCTGACCGAATTTTGCTTCCACTAGACTGACAGATAATTATCTTGGCCAAATGCGCTTATACGTATTTGTCGCCTTCCTCATTCTCCTTCTTTTTTCTGGACTTAACCATCCAGTCCATGCTCAATTGAACAAAGCTGCCATTGATGACTATGACAATGCCACCATTGTTGGCGAAATGGGACTCACGGTCACTAATTTTGGCATCATTGGAGAAGGCTGGAATAATCCTGATCAAGCCTCCTGTCGTTACAAGCAGTACGGCACCGAACGGGAGATGGTTGAGCTCATGAGTTATGGGGGGCTATGGATCGGCGGAATTCCAGTGATTAATGGGGAAGAGCAGCTTCCACGTGTCTCAACTGCCATCGTGGATGGCGCTTTTGACTATGGAGAAGAAGGCTTTGAATTTTCCACTTCTTCCGCAGCAGGCGATACCATACAGACCCGCTCCAGCATTTCTTCCGCAGGGACCTCTCCCCTGGCCAGTTATTTTTCACTCGATGCAGTCAGTCATCAGGATCTCCTGGCGGATTTTACTGATACCGGCATTAATATCATCAATCATGTCCCCCTGGGTATTGATGTTCACCTTGAGACCTATGCCTGGAGCCATTCATTTATGGAATCCTTTGTAATTCTTGATTATACCATTACCAACCGAAGTGACCGAATAGACTCCACCGGGTCAGGTTGGGATATCAAAGATATTTATGCAGGTATCTGGGCAGATGCCTCTGTTAATAATATGAATTACAAAAGCCGTTGGGAACCTGGTAGCGGTTTCAGCTGGTACGATAACATCAATAGTTTTGAACGCTCCTATAATGCCAATGGTTATCCCCGAAATATCGGTTACCAATATGATTATGATGGTGATGATGGCTGGTCTCGTGTGTATTTAGGCATCATGGCATTACATGGTCCTGGCAAGCGATCGACTTCTCACACGGATCCTCAGGGAGATTGGTATACCTATTACAACCCCTGGCGCTGGAACAGCCCGGAGAACCAGGATATTCCAGAATTCAACATGCCCATCAACGATGTGGAGCGCTATGAAAAGCTTTCCAGCTCTCCATTTTATGACCTTGACTTTATTCAGAGCAATGAGAGTCAACCTTGGCTGGAATTGCCCAATTCATGGATGATGCTGGTGTCTGCAGGACCCTTTGGTACTTTGCCTGAGGACGATGACTTTATTCTCCCCGTGGGTGAATCGATCAATGTGGTTTTTGCCGTTGTCGGTGCACCCTGGTCACACCAGGGTTCCAGCAACAATTTTGATCGTCGTCAAGACCTTATCAAAAATGCGGATTGGGCTCAGAAAGCCTTTAATGGCGAGGATGTCAATGGCAACTCCACCCTTGATGCAGGTGAAGATCTAAATGGGAATGGTATCCTCGATCGTTATATCGTTCCAGAGCCCCCCCCATCTCCTGCGTTGGCCGTTGTGGCTGAAGACCGGCAAGTCACACTTTATTGGGACAATCATCCAGAATCAGCCCTGGATCCAGTTTCAAGGAAATACGATTTTGCCGGATATCGGATCTATGGCAGTACTAAAACGAGCGGTAACACCGAACAATATTCACTGCTCGCCGAATTTGATCTCCAGGGAGATGAGTTCGGTTATGATACGGGGTTTGATCTGGTTCAGATCCGAAACGAGATGGGCCAGGTTGATTCCATCGATATAAAGGGACATACCTATCATTATACCTGGGTAAACAAGGGAGTCCAGAATGGGTGGCCGGGGAATACGGTTTATGCCATCACTGCTTTTGACAGTGGAGACGAGAATACAGGTCTTGCCAGCCTGGAGAGCTCCAAGAATGAGAACCGGGTGAGCGTCATACCGGGAACGCTGCCAACTTCTGATGCAGCTGCCCATCCCGTGTCTGTTTATCCAAATCCTTACCGCGTGAATGCAAGCTGGGACGGATCAGGGCAAAGAGAACGACTGGTCTGGTTCAGAAATCTCCCCCCCAGTTCCACGATTCGCATTTATACACTCAGTGGTGATCTGGTGGACGAAATTGACCATGAGGGAACCAGCTACAATGGTGGCGATATTCGTAGATTGCCCTCTGGAAATACCATTCTTTCAGGTGGCGAGCATCCCTGGGATCTGATCACAAAATTTGATGAACCAATTTCAACGGGGATGTACGTTTATACAGTTGAGAATCTAAGCAATAGCCATGTCCAAACAGGCAAGCTATTGGTTATAAAATAAGGAATAGGGTCACACTATTAAAGCATGATCCCTGGAATATTAATACAGCCATTATTAATAGTGGCGCGAATAAAAAGAAGGAGAAATCCATGAAACGTATGGTACTTTTATCCATTCTCATAATCTCAGTGGGCAGTGCCCTGGCAGTGGATTACGAGACAGAAATTCAACCCATCTGGACTGCAAATTGCGTCGGGTG
>CAZVSF010000102.1:0-10539 GCA_964630195.1 uncultured Lentisphaeria bacterium | reverse complement strand
GCGATCCATTCATTTTTAATTGATGATCTTACAATTTTCCAGGGAGAATGTGCCAGCAGATCTCGGGTTTCACCGTCCTCTGTTTGCAGGAGTCCGGAAATGATGATCTTGCCGCCTGATTTCACAGCCTCAAAATAGGAGGGGAGCAGGGGAAAAAGACGTGCCTTGATAATATTGATCATCATGAAGTCATAGGGAGCATTTAGAACGGGTGTTTCAGTGATTTGAAGATGAAAACCGGACTTGATTCCATTGAGTTCCAGATTGTCCTCAATATTCTCCTGCGTGAAGGGATCATTCTCGATCCCATCTACTTCTGCAGCTCCTTTGTGAAGTGCGGTAATACCAAGAATACCGCTACCTGTCCCCACATCGAGAACGCGCTCGCCACCTTGAATATGTTTATCAAGCATTTTCAGACATAGCTGGGTGGTTTCATGGGTGCCGGTTCCAAAGGCCATGGCTGGACGAATCCTGGTCTTGATGGCCTGGGAAAATTTCTCGGGAGACTCCCATTCAGGGAGAATGACAAGTTGATCCGTGATGATAGCTGGTCTGAAAAAATCCTGCCAGTTTTTATTCCAGTTTTCACGGTCAACCACATTCTGTGAAATGGTTGCTGAGGTATCCAGGTCCTGGAGAAAGGTCTTCAGTTCATCCAGGATAAGCTGAGTATTGTCTTCAAGGGGATAGCTTACCTGAATCATTTCCTGTTCTTCAACAATGGCCAGTCCACCTAACGCCATGGCGAAATCGATGGCAATTTCCCGATGATCTTCACCAATGTGGATGTCTGCGGACACCCATTTTGAAACGGTTTCTATCAAACCAGGTCCTCGCTTTTTTGCAGCCATTTCAGAAAGAGCGGATCATAGATATGATACCCTTCATCGCGATTCACAAGCCAGCCTTCGTGTAACAACTTAACCACCGTATTGTGGGCAGTACTCGTGGCAGATAGATCAAATTTAGCAATAAATCCCAGCTCTGTGGGCTTGTTGTAGCCACTGGCCAGACCGAGAAGAAGCCGTTTCTCATTCAGGCCAAAATTATCCCACATGGCGGTGAACAATATATTTCGCTCCTTTAACAGCTTGTCAACTGAACGCTGCAGCAGTCTTGTGGTAATACCCTCCAGCCAGATTTGTGCGACTGTGTAAGCCAACATTTGGGTAAACAGAGGTTGGCCACCGGTAAACTTGTAAACAGCAGCTGGCAAATCGAAATCACTAAGCCCCATTCTGCGGAATCGTTGGGATAGATATTTAGTAAATTCCTTTTGACCCAGATTTTCAAGCTCATAAAACTCCTGGTTTTTAAAAAATGGTTTTGTACCATTACTAAAAGCAGCCTGTAGAAAATCTTTACGATGGCTCACAAAAATGTGAGAGATCCCTCTTCTGCCATTCAGGCTCAGACGCAATTCCTCCAGAATATCTTCTTTGAATTTCATGAGATGCTGGATCTCATCCCAGACCATGATAAATTTTTTGTTGCTGGCTTTTACCAGGTCATTCCAGAGATCAAATATATTTTTAAGACTGGCATTTTTTGTGTCTGCTGACAATGTCTGCAACCGCTTATCTATTTCTGCTTTTGGAAAACTGGTTATCAAGGCTTTTAGAAGCAGTTCGAATAGATCCTCCCTCCTGACAATAAAGCGCAGGTCAAGATGCACATGTGGTCTGGAGTTCTGATTGAGAATAAATTTCAGTAAACTGGTCTTGCCCGTACCTCGTTTGCCCGTAAGAATCAGGTGGCTCTGTTTTTCAATGATAGACAGGATATGATCCTGCTCCTCAGCCCGTTGTACATAATGATTCGTTTTTACCGGTTTACCCCAATTAAATGGGTTGGCATAAATTTTACTCATGCTTTGAGTCCTCCAGGGCTATGTAATTCATAACATATCCTTGCTTACTTTTAGCCATCATTGCTGGTATAGCCAGCTTAACAATGTATTGCCCACGGCTTCAAGGCTTTCTACGCTGCATTTGTCAGCAGTGTCCTCGTGGGTGTGCCAATAATCATTATCAGGGCCTGGATATTCAAAATCGATGATATCGATTGCCTGGATCCCCTTTTCAATAAAGGGAACATGATCATCATACATGGAAGCTCCGGCTACCAGCTGAAATTGATCATATCCGATGCTGGCAGCCAGGGTCCAGATCTCTTCAATCAACCGGGGCGCAGAACGATAGGAAACAGGATCAACTTTAAGGGTTAATTCTGCATCACCAACCATATCCAGCAAGATCACACGTTGAGCCATTGGAAGCACGGGGTGATCCACATAATAACGGGATCCCAGCAAATAATGCTCTAGATCACGCGGTTTTCCATAATCCTCACCGTCAAATAGAACGATATCAATACCCGGATTTACCGGATTTGCGTGAAGCTGTCTGGCAATCTCAAGTAATATTGCCACACCACTGGCACCATCATTCGCTCCGATGATGGGCTTTTCAGAGTCTGTAGGAGCATACTCGGCGCGTGGTCGGGTATCCCAGTGAGCACACAATATGATCCGTTGTGTCTTTTCAGGTTGAAAACGAGCAATGATATTTGTGAGCTCCAAAGTGCCTGGAGAATAGGGATCAGCCATCTCAAATGTTTGTAAATGAAGTGTGTCAGACAGTGGCAGCAGAATGGATTCAAAATATTTAATAGCTGCTGCAGCTCCCTGCGAACCTGGATTTCGTGGACCGAGATCACATTGTGTTTGCAGATCCTCAAAGGCGCGATCACCGTTGAATCCTGTCTGCGCAAGTAGTGGTTTGCTACCAATGGAGACGAGTAGTAAAAGTAGACAGATTGATCTCAGGGGGGTATGCATGCAGGACTCCTAACCCTTGATCTGTATATTTACGCCAAATTGAAAATCACCCACATCCTGGCGACCATGATCTCGCGTGTCGGTGATGCGATAATCATAAGAGACATTTCCAGATACCTTGTCTGTAAAGCTGTATTGAATACTTGGTCGCGCTGAAAGTGTCTTGGTGAAGCGACCATCACCAAATTCGATGGAGAATTCATCTTCAGTACCGGTGTATTCCTGCTCGTGGGTGTAAGCGATTTCCAGTCGGAAATCAATGTTGTTCTCCAGGTATTTATCCTCCATCATGGGTAGCGGTATATTCATGCCACCCCGATGCGAATAAGATAGACTGGCATTGACCGATTGATTGAAACTCTGGGTAGAAGAGATGAAATTATCGGCATCGATCCGGTTACTGATATTTTTATTCAGGCTGTAATTGAGGGAACCATTGATTCCTTTTTTGCCCTGGACATTTAAACCTACCAGGGGTGAAAGCGCGATGGAATAGGTTTCGCCAATCAGCACACCCTTGCTGTTGTTTGAGGTTTTCTTACCGGCATAATTCATATCCAGACTGGCACCCGTGATATATTTTTTAAGCCATTCAATATCCTTTAAGCCAGAATACCTCAAATTAAATGACGGCAGGGGAATACCTGAGTTTCCAAAAGATTTATATTCGTCCTTTGGTGCACCATAAAGATTTCCGCTGGGGAAGAAATCCAAATTCGTATTGATGACCTCTCCCTGACTTTTGTTTGCCAGTGTGGTTTTCTGGCCGAAAGAAAATGTAAATTTTGTGGTCATCGATTTGGTGATCTGTAGTCCCGATCTCGTCGTAAGGTTAAAATTTTCGCTGGTGGCAATTGGGTTGGTGGCATCGGGATGATTTAAGTTGTCCAGATGCGTATCTAAACCCAGGCGGTAGCCGTAACCCACATCCTTCAGATCCATTTCCTTGACAACAAGCACCAGTGAATCTGCAATTCCAAGCGTGTCAGCCGCTCTGGGAACAGCGATCGTATCGAGAGCCGCAATTTGCCTCATATTACTGTTATTGTTTCCCTGGGTCACATTCAGGGATATGGGATCGATTCTGTCCAGTGTGGCATAAGTAAAATCCAGGATCTTGGTAAAAGTCAGGGCTTCTTTTTCTTCTTCGACTTCTTCCACATCCTCTTTCTGTTTCTCCTCCTTTACAGGTCGACCTCGTCCGCGACCACGTGCGGCCTGGGTATTCTTGCTTCCCCTTGAGTTTTTACTGGCTTTTTCAGGCTTGTGGATCAGACCAAATACCTCTGACACTTTCACCGACATATTGGCTGAAGTATTCGAACTTACATTCAGATCGAGACCCGGTTGATCTACATTGATCTTATCCGTGGCAGAAAAATTCGAGGAATAGGAGAGGGAGGGTGACAACAACTTCAAGCCCTTGGGACTCCAGTTCATGCTGTAAGTTTCTTTGTAGCTGCCGAGGTGTCCAAAATTCAACTCCCTGATGATGTCCTCTTTGCGGTTTTTTAAACTATCCAGATTGTTTGCAAGAGAAACATTGAACTTGGCATTTACCGTGCTCAAGATATTCCAGTCCAAATTGAAGCGGCGACTCATATTCAGCTGATGTGTCGGTTTCTGTGGAATGGCATTGGGATTTCGGAATACACTGGAGCCTTTATTCTCCACCATTGAACCATCCATGCCCATATTTGAAGGTAAATATCCTATTTCAGTGGCAGCAAGATCTTCACCAATAAAGGGTAATCCTTCCATGAAAGCGAATGGAGCAACCTTGAAATCTTTCCCAAAATTGATCTTATAGGAAAAACTTCCGTCGATCTTTTCGGAATTCTGTTCACTTTTCTGAGCATTGGAAGCCGTACTGTTGGTAGCTCCCAATTTGAAATTCATGTTGTCGATGGTGTATTTTGGCAGCCAGTGCTCAGACTTTTCCCGTTTTGAAAGCGAAACGTTCCAGCTATAGGACTCATTTCGTGTGGTCATGGTCTCCAGTGTGTCCTGGAGTGATGGATCCAGATCAACAATTCTAATATCACTACCGGTGATATATTTGGGCTGTTTCCTGCTCTGGCGGTATGAAGCCGATACGGGAATATTCATGCCCCATTTGCTGGGAAGTAATTTATCAATTGCCAGACTGCCGCTCACATTGGCGGCGACAGAGTTGTCACCGGTTCCAAATTGTTGCTGGACATTGTGAAAATCCGCATCATCGCGCTGGATATCCATGTTCAGTTTGGCGATATCAGCAAATTGCATACTCACGTTTGCTCGATAAGCAGTGGCAGTGTTCTTTTCCACATCACTCAGACGCAATTCATCCAGCCAGATCTCACCACTCATATTCTGGTCCGAGAGGTTCTTGAACCCGGTTTTCAACAAGCGTACACGGGAAAGCGAGGGTTTTCCCTTGACGGCGATCATACCTCCGTCTGGAAGAACTTTTGTGGCATATTTAAAATCGGGTGGTAGGGATGACCAATAAAGGGTGTCATTATAGGTACTATCCACCCCCTCAGCAATTTCCGTCGATTGTTGAATGATGAAGAGCGAGTCTTCCAGGGATAGTTTGAAATTAGCCAGGTCTGCCAGGTTGATCTCCAAATGATTGCGTTCGTCCCAGCCTGGATAAATAGGACGTCGAATTTCATAGAAGTCATTGTCTGTCTCACCAAATCTGAAGAAGAATTCCAGGTTTGAACCGTTTTCCAGTTCATAATTCGAAAAGGTTGATTCGTAAGTCCCACCTCTGTTGCGATCCCAGCCGTGAACAAACATTTTCATGGTTTTGTAATGGATAAAATCTTTGGCCTTTGATCCTTGAAATAATTTATCGGTGACAACGCTATGGCCTGGTTCGAGATCATCAGCGCGGATGACCAGGGATTGTTCTTTGGAGCGTAATTGTGTAATGGGATCGAGAATACCCTCAACACCGGCTGGCGGGGAGGAGTAGCTCCCGGGTACACCCTCAGCGTTGTAACGGCCAGGGTTATCTTCCGTGTTGATCACCATGACGTTGAGCGTTCCATGCAGAGAATCCGTAACACTGGTCTCGGTTCGATCATACTGTGAATAAATACCCCGCTCTTGCCATTCATTCCCAACAATATCCACGGTAGCGATCTGTAGGGCAGCACCTCCGGCAGGCACTTCATCCATCCAGAGTCGGGAAAATTTAACTTGAGACCAAAGCGCCAGATCTGGATTGTCACCCGCTGTGGTGAAATCAGCCAGGGGGATGCTGATCAGTTTCCAACCGGTCTCGCTACCATCACTAAATTCCGTACGTCCCTGAATATAATCGTCCGTTGTGAGATCAACATCCATGGTGAAATAGGCGTTACGCGTGTCCAGGGCTCCATCATTATTCAAATCCTCAGTATTGGGATAATTTCCTCCCTCAATAACCAGGTTCCCCTCGCCTCCATTAATATGGCGATAATTGATAGACCCACTTTCGGGGTTGGGGTTAAACTCATACTTATCCCAGGTGGGATGGTGATACCCATATTTTTCAATATTTACCAGCGGGATGGTGTCGCGACCGTCGATTCCATCGATTCCAATATCCTCATTTTCATCTACAAAGCCATCTCCTGCGGGAAATGATTTTGAAGTGAGATCTTCCGTATCCAGCTGACCATACCCTTTTTTAACAACATCCCCCAGAATTTCCGCATCCCAGGTCTGACCAACGTCCTGCTGGTCTTCACTGATATATCCCAGATCGATGTGCAGCCGGCCCTGGTCTCCCTTGACCCACATCTCCAGGAATTTTGAAGTTGATTGGTCGTAGTACCCTGAAGAAAGCGCACGTTGGATACCACCCCAGGCATCTCCTGGTGCTCCGCCATCCTGAACCGAAAAGGATGAATCAGGGATGACGTTCAGTACCATGATGTCGGTGACATCATTTTGAGCCTGAGCGCTGGTCTCCTTATTCGGCCAGATCTGTTTGGTCAGGATACGATTATATGGATTGTACCAGTAGGTATAGGCGCGACTATAATTGCTTCTATCGGTACCATCTGCTGGAACCGATGACAGACCCCAGGCACCACGGATAATACTTAATTGTGCTTCGCGCCGACTGCCCTCAAAATCATCCAGGTAAGCGAGTCCAACATCTCCAAGCTCCTTGTTCTCAGCGGTGTTCGGGTTTGGAATGACCTGGGCAATTTCACCACTCACAGTGATGTTGGATTTGGCGTCTGTTTTGATCACAGGTAGCCAGTCCAATCCGCGGGTCAACCAGGGCAGCTCCTGGGATATCTTTGTATTAAGATCCCAGATAAAGTTTTCCATGGGTTCCTTGCCCACTCTAACCTTTTCATCGATACTACTTTTGGAAAAGTAGATGGCACTTAAGCCAATAAACGAGTTCTTGTCTTCACCAAATTTGAGCTCAGCTCTGGACCCAAGGATCACCTTCTTATCCAGTTGGAAAAATTCATTCAGTTCATATTTGATATCAAGGTCAGCGCCTGGTGCCAGGGCTGCTTCATTCAGGATGATCAGTTGACCTGAAAAATAATCAATGGTGTAGTCTTTGGAGGCACCTCTCTCAAGGGGGACACCATTGAGGGTAACTTCTTCAGATCCCTCGATGACATTAAAACCCAGATTGAAACTGGAGCTCTGATTTGCATAGCTGACATGAAATTTGAATTTGGTATCCTTTTTATACTCGGACGGAGAGGAAACAGGATAATCATAAAAGGATTTGCTGGAATAATTTGGATAGTTCACCACATCTTCGTTGCTACCATCATAGGGATTCAGGTTCGGATTACCACCATTGTTCAGGGGTTGTCCTGCCGCATTGGTCATCCAGCCGGGTTGGCCAGTCACAGCAGTATCTGCCTGAAAGGGAATCAGGTAAGGCAGGATGAGCTCTCCACGCCTCAGGTTAAGGATATTCTCATAGTCCTTATCGATGATCTGATCTGGCTCCGTTTCTGCACCCTCACCTGTGCGGTCCAACCCAAATAACTGTAGGAAAGATTTTCCCAGAGGTGTTAATTCAGATTCATCCCCACCCAGACTTTCCCTGATCTTGAGATCAAATCCTTCCTTGTTGATTCCAGAAGTATTCAGGTAGAACACATTTTTCCACTCCAGATCCCAGGATGGATCCCCGGGGAGAGCACCGTCCGGTTTGATCAGTTTCAATCTGAGAGTATCGGAAATACCCGGTGTTCCCAGGGCAATATCATTGCCCTCCTGAAAGACCCGTTTGGGGTTGAGCAATGGATCATATTCTGGAACGATCAGGTTGGTTTGATCTTGAGTATCATCATAATAAAAAGAATCACGATAGGCGATGGCCAGGACCTCATTGTCCTGGACAGGGGTATTCATTCGAATGACACCCAGGTCCTCGTAGAGAACAAAATCTCCATCTTCACCCTGTTCAAGTTGGACAACATGTCTGCTGGTAGCCCAGGTCGTATCCGTTTCAGGATTGTCATAGATCTGGGCAAAATTAGTGATCTGATCACCCTGATTGAAAGTAGTGTATTTATATACACGGATCGTCTGGATCGTTCGTCCCGTCAGGCGGTATTGGGCCTGGTCATTTAAGGGATATGATTTACGTCTGTAAAAGTGGTTTACATAAAAATAGGTGTTACGCCGTCGGTTATAGTCATCGATAGTCACTTCAGAGGATTCAGAATTTCCATTGAGAGATAGCTTCTCTTTGCGCCCCCGCTCCAGTGACGCAATGGTCGTAATATCAATGGGACCCACTTTGGCCAAGGCTTTTAAGCCGAATAAGCCATTATTTTGACCTGAAAACATAGCCAACTTGGTTCCCGGAAGACTCAGGGAGATGTTTCCGGCTTCCACGCGTTGAATGATCTCATCCTCGTTCCCGTTGTAGAAGATCTCCATATTATTCTCAAAATCAAAATCGCGTTCACTATCCTGATCCACCTGAATGCTGATACGATCCCCGATCTTACCTTCAATTTTGAAGGCTTGCTTCTGTTCGATCTGGAAGGTGTTGGATTGCTGTTGGTTATTCGTATTGGTCGTCTTTGACCTGTCTTCCCGTCGAAGTTTACCGGTGATATTCACATTACCCCTGACCCTCAATGAGACACGTTGCCCGGCGATATCAGCGCCGATCAATTCAAACGATTGACCCGCACCTGAAGCTTCATCTGCCTGCAGGCGTCCCGTTGCGATCTTTTTAAAGAGGTTCTTTTCTTTGTGGGTCAGGCTCAGGGCAACATAATCATCAATGGTCACCACTGTGGGGATACCCACTGCACGACCATCCATCATCTGGGCAATCGTAAAGTAGGTTACTGTACTATCCATTTGCAGGGTGGATTTGACTGAACTGAGCGTGAGCTGCGCCATGGGCGATCCAAGATACATGCTGCTGTCACCAAAAAAGAGTCCCTGTTTAGGAGCTTCAAAAAGAGGCGTGCTCGGGGGTTGATAAAATTTGGCTTTAATGCCAAAGCCGACTCCAACTGGCTGTAGTTCTTCCGTCTGACCATAAAGAGATGGCCAGATGGTTATCAGGGATAATATGATAGCTGCAATCGTTCTCACGTTGTTTGTGTATAGCCCGGTATATATCCTCAAGGGATGAGTGGAAAGACTAGCTTATGATTCTAATGGGTAAGCTCCACTTTAAAAGCGCTGTGTGATTGGCTTAGTTGATCTAAAAGATTGGCAAATGCTCTTTTACGATGACTCAAAATACTTTTTTCTTCCAGATCCATCTGAGCATAGGTTTTCTGCTTTTGCGGGACAAAGAAAATTGGATCATAGCCGAAACCGGAGTCACCCTGGCGCTCTGTGGTAATTGTTCCGGAAACCTCTCCCAGGGCCGTAAAGGTCCTGGCTCCATCATAATAGACAGCTGCCGTCTGAAACTGGGCCTGTCTTTTATCTTCAGGAACATTTGCCAGCTCATCCAACATCTTCTGAACATTGTCATCATAGGTGACATTTTCTCCGGCATAACGGGCGGCATAAACACCAGGTGCTCCATCAAGAGCATCGACTGAGAGCCCCGTATCATCGGCAATGGTTGGGAGTCCGCAATGGGCGTATCCAGCTTTGGCTTTTATGAGGGCATTGGCTTGAAGGGTATCCCCATCCTCGATGATCTCACCGATCTCGGGATACTCCAATAGCGACACGATTTCAACAGGATAGGGCTGCATCAGACGAGACAATTCCTCAACCTTGTGTGTGTTCTGTGTGGCTATTAGTAATTTCATGTTTTCAACCTACCAATTTAAGGGGGAAATGTTCCCCTCTACGTGTCACCTCACTCGATAAATTCATTCCCAAGTTTTCGGGATGAAAATTAAGCCGCCAAAATTAGACGCCATCCTTTCCTCAGTCAATGCTTAAGACCCATTTTTGAAACAGTTTGGGTACTGCCCCCTGGTCCTCTAAAGAATCAACTTTCAGGCATAGAAAGAGGCCATCCCCATTAAAAGGACGGCCTCTTGGATAAGCGTATTGAATTAAGCAGCTATATACTGTGGAACCATAAAAATTGGATGCCAGAGTGAACGCTCTCTAAAAGCGTATTAGACCCTTCGAGACCCTCCAGTCTACGCCTTTCGGCTTCGGCTCGGCAGGCAGGGTGACGAACACAAAAGGCGTTTTGTCTTGCTGAGCCCGTCGAAGCATATAGAAATACGTTCACTCAG
>CAZVSF010000101.1:0-10567 GCA_964630195.1 uncultured Lentisphaeria bacterium | reverse complement strand
GCCAGTCCATAGTATCGTTCCAGGATAATTTTACCTTTTTCTATCACCATAACGGCTGCTCCAGGTGACCCATTCTGGTAATCAGAGAACAGTTCATCAATTTTATCCGCTCTGTGGCATGTGTCCAGGGTAAGTGTCATCAGGATGAATAGTCCATATAATCTAATCTTTGGCATGTGCGTAGTTCCTCTGGATGTTTCATAGTGGATTTGAAATTATCTCATAATCTATATCGCTGCTCAATAAATCAAATAATAGAGTTTGATTGGTTGGATATAGAATGAATAACAAGTTGTTATTTAACTACTTAGGGATTTATTTAAAAAAAGACCCCTGAAAACAGGGGTCTTAAGTACACCGGCCAGGAGTCGAACCCGGAACCTTCTGGTCCGTAGCCAAACGCTCTATCCAATTGAGCTACCGGTGCAAAATATCAAACAATTTCCTGAGCAATGAATCCGGTAGCGAAATTGCCTGTCCGTCATAGCCAGGGGCGGAGACGGAAGCTACCGGTGCAAAATATCAAACAATTTCCTGAGCAATGAATCCGGTAGCGAAATTGCCTGTCCGTCATAGCCAGGGGCGGAGACGGAAGCTACCGGTGCAAAATATCAATGCAATTTCCTGTGCAATGAATCCGGTAGCGAAATTGCCTGTCCGTCGAAGCCAGAGGCGAAGACGGAAGCTACCGTGCATGGTACAGTAGAGGTCAAAACCTCTAAAAAGCGTAGCGCGTAGGGGAGTCGAACCCCTGTTACCGGCGTGAGAGGCCAGCGTCCTAGACCACTAGACGAACGCGCCAAATTATGCTGAAATATCGATTCTGCACTTATAATCGACACTTCCGATTCCATATTTCTCGCGATGACAATGAAATCTATATAGCAATCAAAAAACGTTGCCGGGGGAGGATTCGAACCCCCAATGAAGGAACCAGAGACCTTAGTGTTACCATTACACCACCCGGCAAAAAGCTTAAAGCGCGGCGAATATAAACAGCGACCTAAGTCATGGCAATATTATATTCCCATCCGTATTCAGCTCGATCACTTGGGCATGGTTAATGGACGATTCTTACCTTATAGACACAAATATGATTGCATATTGAATTATAACCCATGGAGATGGCAAGATGAAGGAAGCCTGCTGTTTAATAACGATCACTGTTGATAAAATGGAAAATGCTGAAAAATTAGCGCGATCGGTGATGGAAGCTTCTCTGGCTGCCTGTGTGCAAATCATTCCAAATATAAAGAGTTACTATTGGTGGCATGGCAAATTAGAGCGCGCTTCTGAGCTCATGGTTCAATTCAAAACCACGATGGTGCTTGCAGAGTCGTTGATGAAATACATCAAAGAAAATCATACATACGATACACCGGAGATTTTCCTGCTAAAGATAGACAACATTGATCCACAGTACGAGAAATGGCTAAGAGCCAGTGTTGACCAGAATATATAAATATAGCATGTTAATATATATTATGTCGAGTTGCAGTTTTAGGTTAAAATAGACCTACAGCGCTGACTGTCCCTTGCCTCTTCTCTTAAACTATTTTACGACAATGTTTACGATACGGTTTGGAACGACGATTTCCTTGATCAGGGTCTTCCCTTCAATATGCTGTTGCACCAGGCTCTGTTCGTAAGCCAACTTGAGGATGCTCGCTTTGTCAGCGTCGACCTCAACCTCGATCTGTGCTCTGACCTTCCCATTTACCTGAACAGCCAGTGTTATCATGTCCTTGACGAGGAATTGATCATCATATTCAGGCCAATCTGTGTAGGCAAGTTCATTTTCATGCCCTGATCTTTGCCACAGTTCTTCAGCAATATGCGGTGAATATGGATTAAGCAGCAAGAGAAAAACCTCAAAGGCCTGTTCTGGTACTTTATCCAATGCCCGCAAATGATTGGAGAATACCATTAATTGGGAGATTCCCGTGTTAAAAGCCAGTCCTTCAAGATCATTCCCGACCTTTTTGATGCTGGCATGCATCAATATCAGCGTCTCTTTATCAGGTTCATCCGTACTCAACTCGACAATATTGCCTTCATCGTTAACAAAATGGCGCCAGAGACGATTCAGAAAGCGATATACGCCTTCTATACCACTGGTATTCCAGGGTTTAGAGCGCTCCAATGGTCCCATGAACATTTCATAAAGGCGCATGGTATCGGCACCATATTGGGCGATAACATCATCTGGATTGATGACATTTCCCCTGGATTTGGACATTTTTTCGCCATCCATACCCAGAATCATCCCCTGGTTGATCAATTTTTGAAAAGGTTCCCGGGTGGATACATATCCAAGATCAAAAAGTACCTTATGCCAGAACCTGGCATACAGTAGATGTAATACCGCATGCTCAGCACCGCCAACGTATAGATCAACGGGCATCCAGTATTTCTCTTTTTCAGGATCCCAGGCTTGATTCTCGTTATGAGGATCAATGAATCTTAGATAGTACCAGCAAGATCCAGCCCATTGAGGCATTGTATTGGTTTCTCGGACATATACTTTTCCGGTCGACGGGTCAACAACGTTCAACCACTCCCTGGCATTGGCCAGAGGGCTCTCACCCGTTCCTGATGGTTTGATGCGATCAAGAACTGGAAGTGTGAGCGGTAAGTCACTGTCTGTCAGCGGGATAACATCATCTCCATCATGTAATATTGGAATGGGTTCTCCCCAGTATCTTTGCCTGGAGAAGAGCCAATCGCGCAACTTGTAATTGACCGTCACGTGTCCCTTGCCCGTTGCTTCCAGCCATTCACCTGTCTTGACAATGGCGATCGATGGCTTCAATCCGTCAATGCTAAACCCACCGTCTTGTGTCGCGGAGTTGATCATGACACCATCTTCAATATCAGTAAAAGCCTCTTCACTGATGTCCCCACCACTTACTACTTCCCTGATGGGTAGATCGAAAGTCCTGGCAAATTCATAATCACGTGTATCATGGGCAGGCACGGCCATAATGGCTCCTGTACCATAACTCATTAGCACATAATCACTTACCCAGATTGGGATCAATTCATCGTTGACTGGATTGATGGCATACGCACCCGTAAATACACCGGATTTATCCTTGGCTAGCTCAGTTCTATCCAGATCGCTTTTGTGTCCCGCTTTAATCGCATAAGCGTTTACTGCCTCGAGCTGCTCTGAAACCGTGATGTCTTTGACATAGGGATGCTCAGGTGCCATCACCATATATGTAGCACCAAACAGCGTGTCTGGACGGGTTGTAAAGACCTTCAAGGATAAGTCATGACCACTAATTGGGAAATGAACCTCCGCCCCTTCGCTTTTGCCGATCCAGTTGCGTTGCATATCCTTGATCGATTCTGACCAGTCGAGACCATCCAGGTCTGCAAGTAATCGTTCTGCATACTCAGTTATCTTCAACATCCATTGTCGCATAGGTTTACGGACAACAGGAAAACCACCCCGCTCGGATTTTCCATCGATAACTTCCTCGTTTGCCAGCACAGTACCCAATTCGGGACACCAATTGACGGCAACTTCAGCTTCGTAGGCCAGTCCCTTATTGTATAATTGTAGAAAGATCCACTGCGTCCATTTATAATAGGCTTCATCTGTGGTGTTGACTTCCCTATCCCAATCATAGGAAAAACCCAGAGATTGTATCTGACGCTTGAATGTGGCAATATTTTCTGCCGTTTTAATGGCTGGCGGTGTACCGGTTGAAATGGCATACTGTTCGGCAGGTAGACCAAAAGCATCCCACCCCATGGGATGCAGGACATTAAATCCGCGCATCCGCTTGTATCTGGCGAGAATATCTGTTGCAGTATAGCCTTCCGGGTGTCCAACATGAAGTCCAGCACCTGATGGATAAGGAAACATATCCAGGATATAATATTTGGGCTTGTCAGTCTGGTGATCCAGAGCCTTGAAAGTCTTGTTGTCTTCCCAATGCTTTTGCCACTTCGCTTCAATATCTACAAATGGGTACCGCTCAGCCATAACCTACCTCTTTTAATTAAAAAGCGCGGACTCTAATCCGCGCTGTAAAATAATCACCAGTCGGGGTGAGAGGATTTGAACCTCCGACCTCTTCGTCCCGAACGAAGCGCGCTACCGGGCTGCGCCACACCCCGAAATTCTCAAAGCCATTCACCAGGTCACATAAAGGTCATTACTTCGTTTGTCTGTCCTTTATTTAGTCGCGTCGAAGCTGGAAGCGAAGACGGACCACACCCCGAATTGCCTTAAAAGCGCGATAGTATATCATTCTCTATCCCTCTACGCAAAAGGATAATTCCCGATTATCCAAAGCTTTGCTTATCCGAATATTTTGATTCCAGTCGTGGTGATGATCGTGACGATTGTTGCGCTCATCAGAAGTCCCGAGAAAATTGCCAGAAACGATTTCCTATAGGATAAGCCAAATAGAAAAGCCGCAGCCGCACCCGTCCAGGCACCAGTAACAGGCAATGGGATCCCCACAAAAATAACCAGGCCCAGAAACTCCCAGGTTTCTATCATCTTACCCTTTCGACGGGTTCTGCTAAAGAGCCAGTTGAAAAATTTTTCACCAGGCGTCCAGCGCATAAGAAAATTGGAAACCGGTCCCAGGAGGAAAACAATTGGGATGGAGATGATAAAATTACCAGCCACCGCCCAGGCGAAGGCTTCATACCAGATCATGTCGCCCATGGTTATACCCCAGGGCAAGGCCACTCTAAGCTCACCCACAGGGGTCATAGCCAGTAGAAAAGTGATCCAGCGGGGATCTTGAATGAATTCCTGAAAAAAGTGAAGTATAGATTCTACCACGTAAAACTCCTGAAAAAAGTTCGAATAAAGCGCAAAGTATCCAGCATTGGATTAATGTTACTCTTCTCTTCCCCATAGATAACCGGGATGGGCTGCCAGATGAGGGGAATATGCAGCTTTGCCGCGTTAAAGAATACGCTGGATTCAAACATGAATCCATCTTCAATAGTATCCCATAAGCGACTATCATTCAGTGGATAACAGCGATACCCAACCTGACTGTCCCGGACCCGCACTGAGGTACGGAGCGATAGCATTAAACTGGTAATATTATTGGACAATTGACGATGTAAAGGCATCGCCTCGTTGGTCAAGTTTCGCATACCCACAACCAATGCTCCTGGACGATCGTTTGCCCCGACAAGAAAATTGGATATGAGAGCAGGATCATGCTGTCCATCCGCATCCAGGGTCAACGCATAGTCGTATCCTGCAGCTCTGGCATGACCAAATGCAGTTTTGAGCGCAGCTCCCTTTCCCCTGTTTTCAGTATGCTTTACATAGATCACTTCGCTAAAATCTTCGGCACTGATCCCATCCGTGGACCCATCGTCAATGACCATGATTGGATAATCTATGTGATTTCTGATAATTTGAATCAGCCTTAAAATAGAATCCCGGCCGTTATAGACCGGGATTACAATAACAGGATTCAATTGATTCAAGCTTGATTTCACTCCTGATTCAACGAAGCCTCAGGTTTGGTTGATTTTTTCCTCGCTGATTTGGAAACGCGAAAAGTGAGGGTCTTATTTTTCACCTGGACAGAAACTGTCGAGTTTGTCTTCACTTCTCCCTTGAGGGTCATTTCAGCAATTCTATCCTCGATCATGTTCTGGATGATGCGACGCAGAGGTCTGGCACCATATTCCGATTGAATTTCCTGATCGACGATTAACCCTTTGGCAGCCGGACTGAGTTTGATCTTGACGTTCTTTTCATTGGCGTAATGACTCACATCATCCAGAATAAGGTCAACTATTTTGATCAAGTCATCGCGTATCAGAGAGTTAAAGACAAATGAATCAGTCAACCTATTGATAAATTCAGGTTTAAAGGTCTCTTTCATCTCTTTGTTGATCTTGGAACGCTGATCTTCAAGAATAGCCTTTTGGTCCTTACTGTTAAAGCCAATCCCAGGTTGGGTAAGATTTTTCACACCGAGATTTGATGTCATAATGAGAATACAGTTCTTGAAATCTACAGTATGACCAAGGCTGTCGGTCAATTGACCTTCATCCATGATCTGCAGCAACATGTTGTAGACTTCTGGATGTGCCTTCTCAATTTCATCAAAGAGTACCACACTATATGGGTTTCGTCGCACAGCTTCTGTGAGCGTACCTCCCTCTTCATACCCTACATATCCTGGAGGTGCACCGATCAAACGGCTCACGTTGAATCGCTCTGAATACTCTGACATATCCATTTTGATGAGCGCTTTCTCATTCTGATAGATATACTTCGCCAACACCTTTGCCATTTCTGTCTTTCCCACACCTGTGGGACCCAGGAACAGAAAAGAGCCAATAGGTTTTTTGGGATCACGGAAGCCACTACGAGCACGACGCAAGGCCTTGGCCATGGCCAAAATGACATGTTCCTGCCCAATAAGGTGTTTGGTCATCTCAGATTCAAGTTTAAGAAGTCTTTCAGCTTCACTTTCAGCCACATCCTGAATGGGAATACTGGTCATCAATGAAACCACAGCGGCGATATCAACTATCTTCACCACTGGCGGATCTATTTTCATGGCTGTATTCCACTCCTCATTGGCTTCTTCCAGCTTCTTGATGAGATTTCTTTCATCATCCCGCAGGGAAGCTGCCAATTCAAATTCCTGATTCCGGACCACATCTTCCTTTTTAATTCTGAGATTATCCAGGTCGGCTTCAAGCTGAACGATATTATCTGGGATATCCACATTGGCCAAATGCACTCTGGCACCCGCTTCATCCATGACATCAATGGCTTTGTCCGGATGAAATTTTTCCTGAATATAGCGGCTCGAGTAAGAAACAGCCGCTTCAAGGGCTTCATCACTGTACTGAACATTATGATGGGCTTCGTACCGGTCTTTCAATCCATGCAGGATCTGAAGTGTTTCTTTTCTGGAAGGGGGTTCCACCATTACTTTCTGGAAACGACGTTCGAGAGCACCATCTTTTTCAACATATTTTCTGAATTCATCCAGCGTAGTCGCTCCGATGCATTGGAGGTCACCCCTGGCCAATGCAGGTTTGAACATATTGCTGGCATCCATGGAGCCACTGGCTGCCCCAGCACCGACAATGGTATGCAATTCATCAATAAAAAGAATGATATCATCGTTCTTCTCAAGTTCTGCTGTTACGGCTTTCATTCTTTCTTCAAATTGACCACGATACTTTGTACCGGCGATCAACGCAGCAAGATCCAGTGAGACCAGACGCTTGCTTAATAGGATACGGGGTACTTTCTTCGCAATGATCCTTAAGGCCAGGCCTTCAGCAATGGCGGTTTTACCCACACCAGGCTCACCAATAAGCACTGGATTATTTTTCTTTCTCCGCGATAAGATCTGTGCGACACGCTCGATTTCCTTATCTCTGCCAATCACCGGATCCAGTTTGCCCCCCCTTGCAAGCGCTGTCATATCCCGACCAAAATGATCCAGTGCAGGCGTTTTGCTTTGCGGTTTGCCCTTGCCGGATTCACCTTCTCTCCCACCGGCTTCTGGTGAAAATTCCATCTCATCACGAACGATCTCATAATCAATGCTGAACTGCGCCAGCATATCAGCCGCAATACCTTCTTGTTCCCTGAGTATTGCCAGGAGCAGATGCTCAACATCCACCACATCAGCATTGAGATCTCTTGCCTCCTGGTAGGTGTTCTTCAAAATCCTCTCTGCGCGCTTGGTAAAGGGAAGGGTTCCAAGGATCATCGTCCCGCCCGAGGTGCGGATATGTTCTTCGATATGATTCTTGATCTCTGCAGGATCAATATTTAGTGACTGAAGGATCTCAATCACTTTGTTGTCACCTTGCCTGAATATTCCCAGCAATAGATGCTCGGACCCTATATATGCGTGTCCAAGTCTGATAGCCTCCTCTTTGGAGAGCTGAATCACGGCCTGGAGTTTTTTATGGAAATTTGCTTTCAATTTGAAACCTCAATATTTTTCATTTTTTCAACAGCAGCTAATATAGGGTATAAATACTCCAGATTAAACCAATGTGTGAATTTGATTTTACTTATGTCAGCGATATGACTCTATCACATGCCTTGGAGAGTGATCTGCTGTGTGTGGCAATGAGAAAGGATTGGTCAAATTCCTTTCTCACCTTTTGAATGAGATCGATAAGCCGGTTACCATTATCTGGATCGAGATTACCAGTTGGCTCATCCGCCAGTACAAGCTCGGGACGATTCATTAAGGCGCGTGCTATAGCCACACGTTGCCTCTCACCACCGGATAGCTGCGAAGGCTTATGATGACGTCTTTCATACACTCCAACGGCTTCAAGGAGGCTTTTTGCTCTCTCAATGGCCATTCCTTTCTCCAGATCAATTATTCTTGCGGGGATCAGTACATTTTCCTGTGCTGTGAATTCCGGGAGTAAGTAGTGAAACTGAAAAATGAATCCCAAATTTTCGGCCCGGAACCGACTGAGAGCTTCATCATTCATATTTTTTGGTGATTGACCTGAAATGACAAGTTCTCCTGAATCAGGTGTATCCAGGGTCCCAATAATATTTAGAAGCGTTGTTTTTCCAATTCCTGAGGGGCCATTGATGGCAACGATCTCTCCCCGCTCCATACTGAGGCTAACATTATTAAGCACCTCCAACTTTTCCCCAACACCCGAATAGCTCTTATTAATCTCAGTCACTTGAAGGATTGTATTCATCTCACATCTCTATCTTTTATAATTGATTGCATCAAGGGGCAGGAGTTTTGCCGCCTTCTTAGAGGGATATCGAATTGAGAGCTGAACAATGGCAAACGCCACCAGTCCAACTATTAACACTTCATTCCAAAATAATTCCACAGGTAAAACAGGGATGAGATAAATCTCGTCAGGAAGGGTAATCCAACCCCATGCTGCCTGACTCAGAACCAGGAGTGTTCCAATCACCACTCCCAGCACAACCCCAAAAATGGCAACGATCAAGCCTTGTAGATTGAAAATCTTCTTAATATTGTCTGAATGGGCACCCATAACTCGCAATATGCCAATGTCTGAGGTTTTCTCCAGAACCATCATCATTATTGAACTCACAATATTGAAAACAGCGATGAGGATGATCAAATTCAGACCAATAAAGCTGCCCCATTTCTCCATGCGCATTGCATCAAAAAGTGTCTTATGCTGATCATACCAGGACTTAATTTCGACATCGGGCATGGCCTGGGACAATCGAGCCTTTACTTCCCTGGCATCATTAAAATCCTGCAATTGGACATGAATCAACTCTTTGCCAGCGGATTTAAACATCCTGCGACCCTCTACATAGTCGATCATGGCCAGATTTCTGTCAAAATCAAATATATCGGATCGGAAAATTCCCGTAACCTCGAAATGACGTTGGGGAATTCTAAACAAACCCTGCCTAGCGTCAAGCGGACTCTGTATTTCGACGGTATCACCTACGGTCAAAAAGAATTTATCGGCAATTCCAGCTCCAATAACAATACCTGGCAATTCAGTGTCATTTCTCTTTAGGCGACCGGACATATTCTCCGAACTGGGTGTCTCGTCCAAATAGTATTCCCAGTGATCCTGGTCTATGGCGTTAATGTTCAAGACCATCTTATCATCAGAAACAACCAGAACCGCCTTCCGCTCTGTACTGGCATAAACGGATCTCGCCTCTGGAACCAGACTCTCAATATTTTCAATATCCGCAGTGGATGAAACAACGATGTGGGGAATAAAATTCGCTATTCTACGCGTTACCTCCCCCTCAAAACCATTCAATACAGACATGGTCACGATAAGCGCTATAACACCGAGTGCAATGCCAACAATAGATATCCCGCCTACGAGACTAATAAATCGATTACTTCGTTTTGTGAAGAAGTATCTCCGAGCCATATACCAGTCGAGCTGATTCATTCATCCCTCAGTGTATCAGCAGGTTGCAGAAGACTGGCCTGTGCGGCTGGAATCAGTGAGGAAAGGATGGCCAGGGCAATAACGCCGCTTGAGATAGCGACCACATCGCTGAGATCGAGCATGATCGAAACCTTATCCATAAAATAGACATCGCTGGGAAGCGATATAATTCCGAAAGTTGTTTGGAGCCACGTAAGCAGCAACGAGAGAATGATACCCAGCAGTGTCCCTGCCAGCCCCATCATGAATCCTTCCTGAGCAAATATGCGTCGGATCTGTTTTCGACTGGTCCCCAGTGCCCGAAGTGTTCCTATTTCGTTACGCTTCTCCATGATTATCAGGATAAGTGTACTGGCTATGTTCACAACGGCCACGATCATGATCAGACTGAAGATCACGAAAATGGGGAGCTGTTGCGTTTTCATCCAGCTAAACAGGGTCTGGTGTCGATCTCTCCAGGAAATGGAGAGATGTGAATAGGGCAATATTTCATCGATCTGACCCATGACCTCATCTGTGAGTGAAATATCTGTGAGAAAAACACCAAAATCATCCGTGTTGGGGGTATTGGGGAATAATTCTTCCATGGTTTGCGGTGAACAATAGAGATAGCTTTTATCATAGTCTATCATTCCGGATTCATAAATGGCATGGA
>CAZVSF010000100.1:0-10582 GCA_964630195.1 uncultured Lentisphaeria bacterium | reverse complement strand
AAATATAATTATCGTTGGAACCAATAAGGGAGCTGTGGCCGATAGTGATGGTGATTTTTACATTATTAATCTCCCTCCAGGATCCTATGACATTATGGCTTCTATGATTGGTTATGCTCCCATGGTGGTGGAGGATATTCGAGTTTTCGTAAATCGTACCTACTCCGTTGATTTCAAATTGAGACAATCAGTAGTTGAAGGTGAGGTTGTAACAGTTACCGCTGAAAAAATTGCTATTAAAAAAGATCAAACCAACTCTGTGCGCAATATATCAGCGGAGGATATCGAGATACTACCGGCAGAGAGTATCGATCAGGTGGTCGAAATGCAACCCGGTGTGGTGGGAAGTCACTTTCGGGGGGGAAGGAGTAATGAGGTTACCTTTCTAATAGACGGTGTTGCCGTTACGGACGCCTTCACCCACGAACAAACTACCTCAGAAGTGAATCCGGAAGTTGTGGCAGATGTTGAAGTCATCACAGGTACATTTAACGCTGAATATGGCGATGCTATGAGTGGTGTCGTAAACGTTGTCACCAAATCCGGTTCAAATCAATTGGAAGGTTCAGCTTCCTTCAACTTGGGAAACTATTACACTTCTCATGATGATGTTTTTGGCGGACTATCAAATGATGAATTTGATCGTCTGAGAGATGTCAAATTTGCCATTTCAGGACCAGTATTGAAAGATAGAATCCATTTCATTGTAAATGTCAGATCGGATCGAAATTTAGGGCATCTGACGGGACTCAGGTTATTCAATGTGGATGATTATAGTAACTATACTGCTGAAAATGAAGACGAGTGGCATACTGAAAGCAATGGAGATAGTTTAATCGTTCCGCTCAATTCTCAGGAGAATTATTCAGCTTTTGGGAAATTGACTTTTAAACCCTCCAATTCATTACGCATCTCAACTTCTATGACCTGGAATAAAAGTAATGGGAGAGGGTATAATCACGCTGAGAGATTCATACCCGATAGAACTCCAAGCTGGCACAATGAAACTACCATGAGTACCATCTCCTTGAATCATATGTTATCTAAAGCTGCCTTTTATGATTTAAAGTTGTCTTTCTCAGAATATAGGAATGGATACTATCTGTACGAAAATCCGCTGGATGACCGCTATGTTCACGACGAATACAGTCGCTCCAATGGATCATGGTTTGTTACTGGCGGGCAGTATAAAGGTCATACTAAACGATCTGAGAAAAAAATAGATCTGAATCTTGATTTTAACTGGCAAATCAACAAAAAGCATAGTCTCAAAACTGGCATAGATGTCAATGAAATTGATCTGCACCATGAGTATCACAATATTCGCAACCGATATGAAGGAAGCGGATATGAGAGTTCTTTTGTTGAAGATATCGAGACAGGTAAGATTAGCTACATATTCTATGAACCATTTATTCAACTGAACCAGAGTACCCATACAGATAGTTTTGGTGTAAAACCTTTTCAGGCGGCTTTTTATATCCAGGATAAAATGGAACTCACATCCATGGTAGTTAACCTTGGTCTCCGATACGACTATTTCGATCCCAGGACAGTCTATCCTACAAATTATCGCAATCCAGGGAATCAGGAATATTTTGAGCAAGCTGAAAGAAATTCAGACTATCTAAACGCTGATCCCAAGAAGCAAATTAGCCCTCGTTTGGGGTTATCCTACAGCCTTGGCAAAACAGCCTTGCTTCGCTTTGCTTACGGACACTTCCTGCAATTACCATCGATGAACTATTACTATCAAAATTCCAGTTTTTTACTGGGGACATCAGATTATGGTGTCACTATGGGGAATGCTCAGTTGAATCCGCAGAAGACAATCCAGTATGAAGTGGGTCTCTTTCAACAATTAACTGATGCCATGAGTTTGGAGGTAGCTGTCTGGTATAAGGATATCTATGATCTGGTTACAGCCACAGTTTATACAACCTATAATCAACGAAGGTATGGAGTTTATACAAATAAGGAATATGGCAACGCTCGTGGTCTGGAAATAAAATACGATTTCCGACAGTCAGCCCTTTCCATGGGTGTCAATTATACGCTTGGATATACCAAAGGTATTGCTGACAACCCCAACTCTTCCTTTTCCAGAGCGGGAGCAGAACAGGATCCTGTCAATAAGCTGATTCCCATGAGCTGGGATCAACGTCATACATTCAACATTTATGTCGGCTACAATACTGCAAAATATGGGGCTACTCTGATGTCGTACCTGAACTCAGGACAACCATATACCTGGAATGCGATTCCACAGAGTTCTATATCGGCCATCAATCTTTTCCCAAACAATCAGTATCGACCTACCAAAATAAGCCTTGATCTGAACGCGTTCTACAAACTTGGAGTTGTTGGTGGCATGGATATGAAATTTACTCTGTTGATATATAACCTCCTCGACAGGTTGAATGAAAATTGGGTTAACGGTCAGACAGGTCGGGCATATACAGCTGTGGTGCAAGAAACAGATATCTTAGGACACAGAAGCGTATTCTCAAATTATGAGGATACCTACCAGAATCCCAGCATGTATGCTGCGCCTCGCCTCATCAAAATTGGTCTAGGAATAACATTTTAAATGAACTCCACAGAGGAATTCAGAATGATGAGCAATCGGATAAACCAAATACTAATCTCCTGCCTGGTATTTATGTTCCTTGTGACACCTCTACTTTCACAAAGTAAAATGTATGAAGGACCAGATGATCCTGCTGGTGATCCCGCTGCCGAACGCGAAACTCACATGGATGGCAATCGATTCCAGATCTATCTCAATAATACCGGATATACAGGACACTGGGGTTATTTAGATGGATCAAAATGGCCTCGTACTTCAGAAGCTGGTTTAGATCTTTATGATGGATTGCGCCTTATAATCGGTGGTAAAGTTTATCTCGAGAATGATACTATCCCAGTCACAGACGCCGACATTATCAGCACTCATCCCGACCTGGATTCTCTTTTTATAATCGAAGCTAATGCCTCATCTGAATCAGACCCTACCGGGCAATACAGTTGGGCCAGGACACCCGTATTTGGTTACTTCAACGAGCTAGCGGAAAGTCCTGCTATCAGCATAGATCCATTTAGCTGGCCCACTGCAGGTTGGCCGTCCCGAGGGGACGAATTGAAATGGCCAGGCGAATGGAATGGCCGCTTTGGCCGTGGCGTGCAATATGCTCAGTTAGAATCCTATTATGTTACCAACGATGCCCAGGATCAGGAATGGGTGCAAGAGGGACGAAGAGTTAAATATTACCCGCGACGCACTTATGATAATGAAGGCAACATCCTTAGAGCGGATACAATCGGTATTAAACGATCTGAAGTGACAACCCAAAGAGGTCTGCCCTGGGGGGGACTTGGTGTACGGGTTGAAGTTCGAGGATATCAATGGAATAACCCACAAACCCGTGATGCCGTATTCTGGGAATATAATGTGGCGAACATCTCTGAGTACGATCTACCGGAAATGATCTTTGGCTACATGATGGATCTGGGAATTGGACATTACATCCTATCAGGAGATGGTGAGGATGATGTCGGTAGTTTTAACGATGATCTGGATCTTTCCTATTGCTGGGACATTAATGGGGTCGGAAACTTCGGATATCCCACCGGGACTCTGGGGTTCGCCTTTCTGGAAAGTCCTGGAGTACCCAATGATTTCATTGACAATGATAATGATGGTCTAGTGGACGAAAAACGAGATAATCTGGCAACTTCCATTATTGGCGCAACCGAAGGCATTGATAACATCGACCAATTTCTCACCGCCTATGGATATCAAAGTATTGATGACCTGAAAGAACATTGGGATGCTGATGAGGATCAGGACTGGAACGATGGAGTTGATGCGAATCAAAATGGGATCTATGACAGTGGCGAGGATTATGGTGACGATATCGGCCTGGATGGAGTAGCTCCGGGAGATTTGAACTATGAGGGTCCCGACCTTGATGGAACTGAATGTAACCATATGCCGGATCAGCTCGAAGGCTTCGGTGCCGAGCCAAATTTTGGCATCCTTGATGTATCAGAGTCTGATATGTTGGGTCTACAATCATTCAGGCTCTTTACCCACCCGCAAGGAGCCTCTCCTTCTCCACAATATGATCGTGATTGTTATCAGCTGCTGGCTGATCAGACTCTGGATGAATTTCAGGGTGCACCGGTTAATCTTTATCAAACCTTTGGAACAGGTCCTTTTAGACTGGACAAGGGTCGCACAGAACGCATATCCATGGCGACAATTGCCGCCTACGAGGATTTAGCAGGGCTTAATGAGAACAGAACAGCCCCTCTGTTGTTTGAGAGAAAAAAAGTTGTTCAGCTGATTTATGAATCTGATTATCGATTTGCCACTCCACCAGAAATGCCCACGATTCATGCCTATGCCTCAGATGGTCAAGTCATCCTAAGCTGGGATGACAAAGCTGATAAAATGTCCAGAGAACCTCTTCTGGATGGTGAGAATGACTTCGAAGGTTACAAACTATATCGCTCAACGGATAGATTCTTTGAAGATGCAGCACAGCTTTATGATGGGTTTGGAAATCTTGCCGGTTTAAAACCCATTAAACAGTGGGATTTAAAGAATGATTATTTTGGTCACACTGACTTCGGATTGGTTGATGGTGAAGGTGTTTATCTAGGCTCAAATACAGGTATCCAACACTATTACATAGATACAGATGTCCAAAATGGAAGGACCTATTATTACTATCTTGCAGCTTACGATCGTGGGATTGAAGAAAAGGAAATTGCGCCGGCTGAAAATGTGTCAACCATCAAAGTTGATGAGAATGAACTCATTAGCTTTTTGAGTCCCAATGTAGCTGTTGCAACGCCGCGACCAAAATCTGCGGGCTATAGTGATCCCATCATCAATGTGCTACATGATAGTGAGGATATCACCGGACCTGATGAAGTGGTCTCGATAAATATTATTGATCCCTCACTGGTCAAAACCGATCACATCTATCATTTAGTATTTGATACGACGAATTTGGAACCATTCTCTTTGCGTGAACCAGTAACAGGCATCCAGGGACATTTATTTGTAAACTCGGGATTGAAAATATTTGATGCAACGGATGACACGCTGGTCTACTACGAAAACGTATCACACCCTATCAGAAATCATTATACAACCTGGGAAACCGCGGGCTCTGGATATGGTCAAAATATTGTCTGGGATTTGATGCGAACGCAGAAGTTATTGAAAACTGATCTATTCGATGGTCTTCAGATTGAATTTGAGCTGCCATTGGGTCAAGATGGTATCGCTCAATTTGATTCAATAAACTCAGGTTGGTTCATTGGAGACGGCTTTCTCAATTTGAGTTACTATGGTGACAATGCACGCTATTACCCTTTTCAGTTTGATCTGATTTTCACCGGTGAGGGGGAAACGTATACATCGAGAACGGATCGCAGAGGTGCAGTAAAATTTGGAACTGGTCTATCATTTGGAACTTCAGATTATCTGCAGTACGAATCGTTCAATTTTTACGCTGAGGATAAGGCACATATCAATGAAGATGGTAACTATGAACGATTAGATCTTATGGCCATTGATATGAATGGCAATGATGTTTTTGATCTCTACGAAGATGAAATTTTTGTAGGCTTTGTTGACTTCGATACCTCCAGAGGCATGTATAGCTGGATATCGTCGATGTTTAGTTTCAATTTTGTAGACGTAGCTGAAGCTGACTTACCACAGGCGGGAGATATCCTGAGAATAAGCCATATCTCACCATTTCTGGCAAGCGATACACTGTCATATATGGTTCCAGCTTTTAATTTTGATGCAGCACCGCTGGTGGAAGAGAATTTAGATGACATATTGGTTGTGCCCAATCCCTACGTGGTGACAAATACTTTGGAACCAGCAGTCAGGAATAATCAGCTCAATCAGCGTCGAAGACTCATGTTTACAAATATTCCTGCCAAAAGTACCATATCCATTTTCACAATGAGTGGCTACCTCGTGGATATGATTGAAGTAGATAACTATCTGGATAATGGAATGGCCTACTGGGATCTGCTCACTAAAGAGGATCTGGAAATTGCGCCTGGTATATACCTGTATCATGTAAAATCGGAAGTCTCAGGAAAAGAGAAGACTGGGAAATTTGCGGTGATAAAATGATTCTGAATAAGCCAAAAATATTGAAAGAGACATTTTGCGTTGTCTTGATAATTTTCACTCTCAATGATAGCGTGATTCATGCACAATCTCCAATTCGAGTTGGGACCACGGCTGCGGAATTTGTGGGAATCGGCTATGGACCTGCAGGCTGTGCACTTGGTGACGCATATGTGAGCAGGGTTCATGATATTTCGGCAATCTATTGGAATCCTGCCGGGTTGGCATTCATGAAACAGAATCAAACCATGTTTAGCTTTCAACCGTGGTTGTTGGATATTAGTACATATTTTTCGGGAGCTGGCGTCGTCATTCCAAATTATGGAACCTTTGCGCTTGGATTGATCGGCGTCAACTATGGTGAAATGAAAGTAACCACGGTGGATATGCAACAGGGGACAGGTGAACTGTTCATGGCGAGTGATAATGCATACTCATTCTCATATGCACGTAAATTGGCCACCTGGTTTGCTTTTGGTTCTTCTGTGAAATACATCAGTTCATCGATATGGCATTCTACTGCAGATGCTTTTGCTGTGGATTTGGGCGTTCTCATCGAGACGCCATTTCTGTCTCCCACCGGAGATGAACAACATGGCTTGAAAATTGGAATGTGCCTGTCGAATTATGGCACAAAGATGCAATACTCAGGTATCGATTTGATCCAATCAGTTGACATCTCTCCCGATGAAGCAGGTAATTATAAGGATTCAAAGGTCTTCTTTGCTACGGATGAGTGGGATTTACCTCTCATATTCAGAGTTGGAATCTCCATACAGCCTATCGTCACATCACACCAGCAAATGACGCTCTGTATTGATGCTCTCCACGTTAATAACAATAATGAAACGGTAAACATTGGTCTTGAACATGCTTTCTCTGCCCCTGGTGTTGGTAAATTATCTCTGCGTGGTGGTTACCGCGGGTTATTCCTTGAGGATTCGGAGTTTGGCCCAACATACGGTATGGGATTGGAAAGACAATTTTTTGGAAATACTGGTATTCAATTTGATTACACCTACCGAGATGTTGGACTGTTGGGATACGTAAATACCTATGGTATTAACATTTTGTTCTGAAGTGAGAAACAATGTCGAAATGATAATATTTAGCCAATTTAGGAGAGGAGGAAATCACAATATTTTTTAGCTACACCGCAATGTAATCAGTTCCTGTAACATATTAATTAAGCAGAGTTAATGATATGAAGTATAGGAACATCATCCATTAAATTGGAGGTAAAAAATGAGGAAAGTTCAAACAATTCTAATTATTTCAGGATTGCTTTTTATGGTAAATCTGGCCATTGGTCAGGAATTTGCCCTATCCAATCCGGGATTTGAAGATGGAGACCTGACAGGTTGGGGGTTATGGCCCACAACCGGTACGCAACAGGAAGTGAGTTCTGATGTCACTCACACGGGGACCTATTCATTAAAAATGAATGGGACGACTGTGGCTGCATCGCAGGGAGTTACTGTTCCCGCCACCGGTAGATTGATTCTGGTAGAAGGATTTGCCATGAATTCTGCCACAGATACATTGGTTGCAGGCCAGGAATTACGACTTGAGATTACGTATTTTGATGCCGCTTGGGGCGTAATAACCCAACACTTTTCAAAATCTATCACCCATGAAACCACAGCAGGTGAATGGCAAACATTGTTCGTTGCCGGAATGGTTCCTGATGGTGCCGTTAATGTGAATGTCGCATTTAACTGGGTCGGAACCGGTGATGCAGGTACCGCAGGTACAGCATATTGTGATGACATGCGGGCTTTCGAAATACGAGGGGAAGAGACAATCTGGACCAATCTTGGTTTTGAAACTGAAGAATTGATCTGGGATTCTCTTCAGGTTGACTGGGATGGTTGGCATTCATGGGCCTATGAACCTCTCAATATTCCCGCAGAACAAATTATGGATCCGACTACAGCCCATACTGGTGATTACGCTTGTGTACTTAGACCACAAGAATGGGATGTCTGGGGCGATCCATGGTGGTGGGGAGGCTACTGGGGTAATGTAGGACAATCAATTTCACCCTCAACAGATTCTGTAACAATTGTTGAAGGCGATGCCTTCTATCTGAGCGCCTGGTTGATGACGCCCTGGGTTGAATCGATTATGGGCAATGCCAGTGTAGGCATTGAACTTCAATTCAAAGATGAGGCAACTAATACCAGAATATTACAGACACTCTCGGACGTATCCATAAGTGAAAGTTCAACTGCTGACGAATGGTACTTTGTGGAAGCTTATGGAATTGTACCTCCCGGTGTTGACAAAGTCGATATGGACTTTGTCATGGGACAGTATGGCGATGCGGAAGGTGTGGTCTATGTAGATGATGCCTTTTTTGGAACCTCATCTGCATTAGATCCCTGGACACCTGATGATCCAGACCCACCGCTCGCAGGGGTTGAACAGCTCCATAATACTGGATTTGGATCAGACTCCTCATGGACTGCCTATCAGCTGAATCTTTCTGTTGCTGGTACCATCGATTTCAATTATACGGCTGACGGTCCTGCTGAAGGTGAAGGTCCTGCTCTAAACTTTGCTGGCGGAACCGATGCTCATGTCCTGGTAGCTCAGGAAGTCGAATTGATTGCTGGTGAGACCTACGCTGTTGATGGAGCTATCAAAGATATCAGCGCCGAAACCATGAGCTGCAATTGGATACAACTCTATGTCAGCACACAAGTGCCCGTTGAAGGCGAGGATTATGCGCCTGCGGGTGATCAACTGATTGGATTTGATTCATGGGGCTCAGCCACCGGTGTTGGTGTTGATGGTACTTTTGCCGTCGATGGTATGGACTATGCCGGTAATGTTTTCGTCGCACCCGGAACACCTGGTGAGGCTGTTACCATGTATTTCGCTTTAAAATCTGGTTCCTGTGGATCTGCATTTGATCTACTTTTTGATGATTTGAGCCTGCTGTTAATCGAGGATTCTACAGAAGTCACAATACCTGGTACCATAGATCTGGCGAATGCTAGTTTTGAAACTGGGGATTTAACAGATTGGGGCTTGTGGCCAACATCAGGTACGTCCCAAACAGCATCAACTGACACATTTTATACGGGTGAAAATTCACTCAAAATGATGGGTCCGGATGTTGCCGTCTATCAAGGTTCCAATATGATTGAACCCGGTGCAGCATATGCAGTGAGTGGTATGTTTTTAAATCCTTCTGCAGATCCAATGCTAGAAGGTCAAGCCTGTCGTATAGAGATTACATTCTTTGACGCCAGTTGGAGTACCTTACTACAGGTGTACTCTGATCCCATCACAAGTGCAAGTGCATTGGATGTCTGGCAGGAATTGTCAGTATCCGCAGTTTGTCCTGATGGTGTTGCTAACATCAATGTAGGATTTAACTGGTTAGGCGCTGATGGTGCATCTGGTGCAGCTTTTTGCGATGATTTAGAAGCATACTGGGGTGCCATACCAGCTGAAATTACAAATCTTGGATTCGAAGACGAAGAAGACTTCTGGAGCTGGGATACAGATGCTGGTTGGTCAATCTGGGCTTATGAACCGCTGAACGATGGTGTTTCATGGGATAGTACTATGGCCCACAGTGGAACAAAATCAGTAAAAATCTACAGCCAGGATTGGGTCACCTGGGGTGATCCATGGGGCTGGTGGGGCTACTGGGGTGGTATCAGCCAATGGGTCATGCAGGATGAAGTGACACCTGATATCGTAGAAGGCGATTGGTATTATGTCAGTGCGTGGGTCTATAACCCAGCAGACGATCCTCTGACTGGTAATATTGAAGTCTATACTGAAATGAAATATCAGGATTCCGGTGGTGGTAATATTTCCACGGCCAATACTGATTTTAAAGTTGTGCCAGAATCATCTGAAGACACCTGGCATCATATTTTTGTGATGTCTGAGGCTCCCGCAGGCGATATTGCCTGGATCGAGACCAACATATATGTTGGTCAATATGATGTAGCTACGGGTCATGTGTTTGCCGATGATTTTATTGTCGCAAGACTTGGTGATCCAGTTCCTACAGGTATTGCTGATCAATCAGTAGAAATACCTCATGAGATGCAACTTTCTCAGAACTATCCAAATCCATTTAACCCTTCAACTCAAATCGCGTTCTCACTGACTCATAGAGAACATGTGACTTTGAAGGTATTTGATTTGCTAGGCCGCGAAGTTGCAACCCTGGTCGATGGGGTTCAGGCTGAAGGAGTACACGATGTGACCTTTAATGCCAATCATCTAGCGAGTGGTCTATATTTTTATAGACTCACTTCAGAATCTGGCAGTTTAACTCATAAGATGCTGTTAAATAAATAGGTCAAAAATCGTCTGGAGAGAAATACCCCCTGACATTAGCTGTCAGGGGGATTTCTTCATGATGTAAAGAAGAATTGAAGCTCCTAC
>CAZVSF010000099.1:4821-10609 GCA_964630195.1 uncultured Lentisphaeria bacterium | reverse complement strand
CCATGTGTCAATCTCACCACAGTCTATGACTCAATCATCCAAACTGACAAAATTATCTGTTTAAAATTTACATCCAAAGATGATCCAAGTCCGGATTCAATTCATATCATGGATAAATGCCCCAGGGGGATTTGGCATCGGTATCGCCAGGGCATGGTTGAATCAATAATCTTATCACCAAAATTAAAAAGGAGGAGAGTATGAGCGAAGATGAGAATAAAGAATGTCAGCATGAGACAGCTTATTTCAGTCGTCTACACTATAATTTCTATTGTGTAGAATGTGGCCAGTCAATGGGACCGGATTATTACAATAAAAATTTTGTCTATCGGTTTGAGTATCCAACTGAAGAGGATGTCAAAGATTAAGGGGGTGTAAAGTGAAATCAGACAAAGCAGCCTGGATATTATTCTTCATTATCATCTGGATCATCGGATACACAATCACAGTATACGCAGATGATGTTGCCTGGAATCCAAGTGAGAAAGCTGATGGCTACATAATTTATTACTATCGGCAGTTAGATGTGGGTGATGTGACCAGGATTGATATTGCTGACCTGGGCCTGCTGGCAGACACAGAATACCAGCTATGCGTAATAGCATATAATCACAATAAACAATTAAGATCCGGACCATCCAATGTTATCACGCATAAAACTCCGGAAGAAACAGAAGCAGATCCGGTACCGCTGGTATTTGATAAACCGGCTACAGTGATAATTCAGATTAATTAAAAAGGTAAAAAGGGAGAACAATTTATGACTCAAAGGCTAATTATTTTTACGGGCAACATAGGCTGCGGCAAATCTACCAAAGCTGAAGAATTCGCCAGCGAAGGATATGTGGTAGTTAGTATGGATGCGATAACTGCCATGATCGGTGGTGGGAATTATGTCTTATACGATGAGGCTAAAAAGGATATTTATCGTGAAACTGAAAAAATCTGTATATGGACCGCACTTTTAGATACTTTTTCAGTGGTTGTGGATCGAACAAATATGAAACGTAGTGACAGAGGAAGATATATTAATATGGCTAAAAAAATAAATGATCGCATCAGGAAAGGGATTGAAGTGGTCTCTTATAACTGGGGGCCAGGTGACATAGATTCTTTAAACCGTAGGCTCCAAGATCCAAGGGGTGTACCAGCCGAAAGGTGGAAAAAAGTCCACTCACATATGGCTTTTTCATATGAAGTCCCAACTCTCAGTGAAGGGTTTGATTCAATTACCTGTATTGGAGCTGACCAGGAGGAGGGAGATATATCATGATTCAAATACGAGCGATGGCTGAACCCTGGAACACAGGGATTGCATTAAGGATCATCAGCAGCCCGATAATCAATGAAGGTCAATATTCAATCGTTAAGCCCAGTGGGATAGAATTTGAAGCTCATATACCTGGAAGCATGACTGAACCCTCTTTAAGAATCGATATCAGTGAAGCTCAGATACTCATGGATGATCTATGGAATGCTGGCATACGTCCCACTGAAGGAACGGGCTCTGCAGGATCTCTCAAGGCCACTGAGAACCACCTGAGCGACATGCGATCTATCGTTGAATCGGCAATGGGGATTGAACTGAATCCAGGGAGGGACAAATGAGATGGATGCTTACGAGGAAATTTCAAAAATTTTGGGTGACGTTAAAACTATGGATAAAATCAAAAATAAAAAAAAGATCCTAAAAAAGATCAGAAACATGCTGGACTTTTTATCCAAAGCGAAATTGTCAAAGCGGAATGAGAAGCTGTGTGTGCTGGAGATAGAACGGGCTATTGAGAATAGTAAGTGATTAAATAATTTTATGCAAAAAGGGGAGGAGAGTCCAGATATGTATGCACATAAACTTTTAGAGTACTTTGATAATATAAAACTTGGATATATCTACATTCAAGGATTGAACTATTGTCCAGTGATCAAAAAGGCAATAAAGGAATCTCAAAAATTTCATTTGGGTGACCTCGCGGATATTTATGGTTGCTTTGGAGATAAAACTTTTGATGAGAATTCTTTTCAGGGGGGGGAATTGGCATTACCATATCCTGTAACATGGGTTGATTATTTTGTGTCAGTTCCAGACTCGATCAGTAATGACGAACTGATTGTCGGTAAGGACAAATATGGCCTTCCATTATCGCAGAGGGCTCCAAGTAAAATTGGAGTATTATTGATGGAAGCAGACACAATAATAAAAAATGACGAATCCAGGGAGAAAAACAGATCAAACACTGGTGGTTCTAAGTTAAAATTCGTAATTTTTATTTTTCATTTTTTTGAAGAAATTAAAACTTGGGCTATGTCCCCAGTCAGTATTCCCGTGTACGCTGATGGGAGCGTTGCTTGTGTGACTATTGAATCATTTGAAACGTATTATGGAGAAAAAAGAAGTCTAAATGAGGAGATGAAAAGAGATGATGTTTTACAAATGTATGGGACTGATGTCACAGCAGTTGATCTTTTTTTGAAGCTTTTACATTGTAAAAACATATCCCCAGAACCGATTAAACCCTCGTATAATCTTAATAAAAAAAGAAGGAAGGCAAAAAAACATCCAATATATTCATATAATATTTTGAAGGTTAAACTCCCTAATGTGGGAGGTAAGGATAAGAGTGGTGATGCTGCCGATATCGGATCAAAGCGGTTGCACTTGAGCAGAGCACATTACAAAGATTTTTCGAGAGGGAAAGGGCTGTTTGGTAAATATAAAGGTGTTTATTTATGGCCAGCAACAGTACGTGGCAATAAGAAAAAAGGTGTGGTGATGAAGGATTATAAGGTTGAAACTGATAATAAAAAATAAGGAGATAAGATATGGTAACTGCAGACACACTTATGAGACAAGCTCCAGCTACAATTCAATTATATTTATCTGAGGCTGTACAAATGATTGATAGTCAATTCCAACATACAGGATATGCTCAAAGACATCCTGAATTGGTAAGTGCTTTTATACGGGCTTGTGCTGTTGATTTTGCGACAGCCATTTATATTGATAAGATAGATAGTTTAATTGATGCGATATCTCAAATAAACGTGGAGGATTAATGACATCCAAGGAAGAACTTTATCCGAACACTCAAGCTATCGCGGATCGGCTGAATGTCAAAAGGAAGACCGTCAAATCATTAATTGACAAAGACGGTCTTCCTGCCTTTCAAACATATAAAGACGGTCCTTATATGATTACTGAGTCTGCTGTTGTCAGATGGCTGCAGGTATTCCAGAAGAAATACGAGAAGAAAAAACCAACCAAAAAAGCCACCTAAAAATACCCCTGTCAACCCCCTTTTTGGTATCCTCTGCTTTCCATCTGGTATCCTATGCCTTCCTTCCAGATCTCCCTTCAAAAACCCATGATATTATCTAACCAGATGAAACAATGGGGAAATCCTCATATTAATTTTACGGAGAAAAAAAGTAGAAGCCTAAAAAATGAAAGCGAAACAACGATGCGAACTTAAATTACTGGAATACTTATCTAATCCAGAAAATGAATGGCTGACCAGGGAAAAGATGTGTCGGGAAGTACTTGGATACGCTACTGGCAACCAGATCTATGAAATCTTTGACCTTGATGAGCTTGCAGAGATTGAAGACAGAGCGTTGAAACAGCGCAGAAAATTTTATGCAAAGCGAATCAATGAGACAGATCTTGCCTTATTTCAACAGGCCAGGGCTGGCAACCTGGATGCAATCAAGATGGTTTATCAGCGTTTTGAGAAATGGTCTGAAAAGAATGTGATCGAGCATACTGGGGCCGAAGGTGGACCGATATCCTTTGAAACAATGGCACGACAATTAATGGATGAGGTTGATGGGAAATCCAGAGAAGATAAATAACTATATTGAGCTGCGAGAGAACCTGGAGTGCAAGTTCTGGAGACTCAATAATCTCTATTGGATCTTGGATAAGAAAGGGAAACGGGTGAAGTTTCGTTTCAACCTTACCCAGGATCGTTTCTTTGAAGACCTGCATTATCTCAATATCATTCTAAAGGCCAGGCAGCTCGGCTTCACCACCATGATTGACATCTATATGTTGGATGAATGCATATTCAATTCTAATATTGAAGCCGGCATTATCGCGCACACCAAAGACGATGTTCAAAAGATATTCCGCAGAAAAATCAAATACCCATGGGACAATATGAATGAGCTGGTTAAAGCTGGCAGGAATACAGTGATTAGCTCTAAGACTGAATTGGGGTTTGATAATAATAGTATCATATCGGTTGGCACCTCGATGCGATCTGGAACTTTACAGCTCCTGCATGTATCGGAATTCGGGAAGTTGTGCGCTAAGTTTCCTCACCGAGCCCGAGAAGTGGTCACTGGATCTCTCCAGGCTGTTGAACCAGGCCAGGAAGTGTTTATCGAATCCACAGCAGAAGGCAGGACCGGTAGATTTTTTGCTATGTGTCAAACAGCTCAGAAGCTAAAGGTTGAAGTCGATGCCAAGCGCAGGATTTTGAATAAGATGGATTATAAATTCCATTTCTTTCCCTGGCATGATGACCCGAACAATACTCTCACTGAGACTGTACCAATCCCACAACGGATGACTAAGTACTTTGATGAGCTGGAAGGTATCATTGGCAAGAAGCTCTCAATCCCACAACGACAGTGGTACACGCAGAAAGAAGCTATCCTGGGCGATACGATCAAACAGGAACATCCCTCTACACCTAAAGAAGCATTTGAACAATCTATTGAAGGGGCATACTTCTCCAGCCAATTCACTAAGATGAGGAAGAAGGGCAATATCTGTAAAGTGCCAATTTCAACAGATCAGGTTGTTTCCACTTGGTGGGATCTCGGAATGGATGATGTCACGGCTATCTGGTTCACTCAAGATGTGGGCAGAGAGATTCATGTGATCGATTATTACCAGAACTCTGGTGAAGGCTTTGAACACTACGCAAAAGTGCTTGAAGAAAAAGAATACCGATATGCGCCTTATCATAATGCGCCCCACGATATTGCAGTTAGGGAGTTAGGACCAGGGAAGAGTCGGTTAAAGACAGCACAAAAGTATGGATTGAACTTCAAGAAGATTGCCAGGGCCAAAAATAAGTTGAATTCAATTGAAGCAGCAAGGACGTTATTAAATTCAGGGAAAGTTTTTTTTGACGAAGAACGCTGTGAGGTTGGAATAACAGGTTTGGAAAATTATCGTAAAGAGTGGAACGCTGATTTAGGCGCATATCGAACAACTCCTCTGCATGATAAACACTCCAACCCTGCCGATGCTTTTCAAACACTGTCAGCTGGCCATTTCTTTGGACATGCTTTGAGTGAAGGTAAAACAGAGATTAAGGTTAATGAACCAATCGATTAATATAGGGAGATAGATAATGCATCATTTTAAAGTCGCAGCAGGGAAGGTGGATGTAACAGTCACTGTGTTTGAGAAATCATGCACAAAGCATCAATTCGTGCTTGAAGTATCCGGTACAGTAGCAGGCTCATCAGTTATAGTTTATGGGAAACCTTTTGGTGCGGCTTCTTACAGGATCATTAAGTCTCTCGATACATCTGCAGACACATACTATTTTGAAGTGGTTGAAGGTGTTTACGATGGCTTTAAATTCATAGCAGATGCCAATTTTGAAGCTGGTGCAGAGACTTTCTCAGCATATTGGACAGGCTGGAGAGAATAACTACGATGGACACAAGGAGACATAACAAAATGAGACGATTTATTTGGCTTTGGTGTTTATTATTTATTATTTTCGCTGCCTGGGGTGTGCAAAGTAGCTTTGCAGATGTTGAGTTGGAT
>CAZVSF010000099.1:0-4721 GCA_964630195.1 uncultured Lentisphaeria bacterium | reverse complement strand
ACTACCTATACAACAGAGCTGCAGAGTGCAGTAACTGGTAGCGATATGTTCACGTTTACCGGTGATGGTAATTTCGGGAATGTTTCTGTGGTCAAGATTCAGGAGAGTGGATCTCCAAGTGATGGAACGATACTTGAGATTGTTCAGACAGACACAGATCCAGATCCTTTGTCAATCAGAGTTGGTGGGACCGAGGTTGTCAATATTGATTCATCTGGAGTGATCGCGGCTGCTGGTGGGTTAAATGCCCAGAATGCCAATATCACTAATGTTGCAACTATCAACTTGGATACCATTAATGCTGATGGTTCAGCTATTACGATAGGCGATAATAATGAGACAATAGCAATCAATTCTAATGATTGGGATATTAGTACGAATGGAACCATGACTGGTATGGCTGCAATTACTTCGAGTGATATAATTACAGCTGATACACTGACAGATGGGACCATGAGCCTTAATTCCGGATCAATCACTGGGCTCCAGGGGATAACAGCGACTTCGGGTGTGTATGATTTCGGGGGTGTTGGTGCTTTCGAGATTCCGAATGGGGCCAGTAAGACCATTAATGATACTGGGGAGATTTACTTTGACACGGACATAATCACTCAGGGTCAGATTATGTTTTATGGTGTCAGTGATATCAATTATGCAGTTGCAACAACCGACACTCCTGCTGACAATGAAATCCCTAAATATGATTCAGCAACAGGCACAATTACCTGGGAAGCTGATGCTGGCGCAGCTGGTGGTGATAGTATCACTGTTGATTCGGGCGCAGTAACAGATCCGGATTTTGCTTCCACTGGGGATATTGGTTTTACAGATACAGCCAACACAATTACAGCGGATATCAATGAGGATGTAATCACCGTTTCAATGTTCGCAAATGAAGATTGGGGGCATGTAGATATCACTGGCAATGCTGCCACGGTTCAAGACTTTGCACTCACTGGGGATGCTGATGCTGGTGATAATGACATCCAAAGTGTTGATAAGCTGGAAGGGGTTGACGCCCTGGTTTTCGTTGACTTGGGAGCAGATGGCATTGCACAGATTGCAGCCGATACAGCCATTCACCTGGATGCAGATGATGAAACACTTACATTTGCAGACGGTGGGACCAACCTGGTGACAATCGGCACTGATACAGGCGTTACCGAAATCAATACCACACTTCAGTTTGTTACCACCGGTGATATCATGGGTGGTATCAATATCTCTTCTAAAACAGCAGCCACATATACCATCGGCACAGACGATGCTCACGAACCCTATGGGACATTGTTTATAAATGGCGATAATGATGCCATTGACTTCACCCTTCCTTCGGCTGTTGCAGGTATGAGTGGTTGTATCATGCAAAGTCAAGGGTCATCTGGAGCAATAACAATACAGCCAAATACTGGTGACTACCTGGTGGTTGAAGGGGCCAGGGGAGTAGCAGCTACTGATTACACTTCATCCGGTGAAACTAAAGATAAAATTTGTGTAATAGCGATAGATACGGACGATTGGATTGTAACTTCAGAAGTAGGGACATGGAGTGAATAGTCGTATGAAAAAATTATTAGCAGTTCTTTTCATCCTTTTAATTCCGATTGTTGTTTATGCCAGGTGGAATGTGGCGATGCATGCATCTCCTGGGGGTGGTATCGCGTATGATTACGCTCAGACAGCTGTTGAGACAGATTCCAGCTATGACATGGGTATTGTCCATGCCCTGGATGTGGATGGCAGCAATGTTCGGATTGGTGTTATTGAAGAGATCCACGGAGATACTACCAGTGCCAATCGAATATTAAAATTGGTTGAAGTTACCACCGATGACCTTACCAGTGTTCAAAATTCTCGGTATATTGCAACTGCTGGATTGAATATTCAGTCAATCACCCATGATGATAATAATATCTATTTTACCGGATTTGATTATAACAGTGGCAATTCAGATATGATTGTTGGAAAGGTGCCAAAGTCTGACTGGTCTACTGATACCATAAAACACTTTACCGGCAGTTCAAATCGTCACGCAGGCCAGTTTATTGTTCATGGGGTGGACTTCAGTAGCAACCCACGTCTCTATATTGTTGGCAACAGTGAAGCAGCTACCAGGCCAGCAATTTGGAGTGTTGATCCATCCGGATTGACTCATGTTTCCAATGAGGGTTTATGGCACTATTCTAATTATGGGTTGTGGTATGGAGCTGTTCAAGATTCTACAGATAAAGCTGTCTATGCATTTGGGTATGAATCAAACCCAAATGGTGTGCCAGGAGTTGCTGAACGTTACGGGACACTGACCAAAATCACTTATGATGTAAATCACGATCCTACCATTTCTGACATCGATGGGGTTCACTTCAATACTTTTGATTATGATGGTGGCTTTTCAATGATTTTGACACATGGGGTCATTGATTCAGCAGATGGTAATGTGATTTGGGCTGTAGGCAATAGGCAGACTACTGATGGCTACAATGGACTTCTGGTTAAATTTGATATCACAACAACCATTAATGTTACAGCCTGCTATGAGATTGACGATGCTTCTCAGATCATGACCAGAATGGTCCGACTGGGCCAGGACGGTACACATTTGTATCTATCAACTGGGTACATTCCGCATGATGGTCAGGGAGATTCTGACGAATCCACAAACAATGTTAAACATTCAGGGGTTGTAGCTAAAGTAACAAAAGCAGATCCCTCCACCGTTTTGTGGGCCAAATCTTTCGGAGGGAAGTGGAACTCAGGGTTAACTGGGTTCATCGAAGCGGTTCACTCCAATGGTCATCTTTATGCAGGTGGCTGGACTGACGGATACGACAGTGATGGTACTGTTAGGGCAATCGTATCAAAAATTGATATTGATAGCGGTGGGAATAATAACAAATACATTCTGTATGAAAGCTCAAACGAGAAGTTATCCCAAAAACGCTATACAAATAAGATCACCATTACCCAGTTAACTGAAGGGGTTGATTTTGATACCTTTGATGGTGATGGCAAATCGGCAGGCACATTGAGTGATGCGGCCAATGAGAACCTGGCTACATTCGGTGATGCTGCAACATTTGCTGATCGTAGTGGACAAACCACTATGACCGGATACACCTACGATTATACCAGCACTAAATTCTATCTCAGACCACTCACAGAAAACGATATCAACCTGAATAACGTAGCAGGTGCTGACTATCATTGGCAGGCTGTGGACGATCTATATGGAGCTGACGATGCTGATTATGTGAGTAATGGTACTCAAACCTTTGAATATGATCTCCATGCATCAGATTTTAATGCAGCAGATGCATCAGGAATAAGTATCAGCCAGGTTGATTTGTATTATAGGGCTGGAACTCAATCTGGATCATCCAACGGTGAAGCTAAAGCCACCTGGAAGATTGGTGGAGAATCCAGGGCAACTGGGGCTACAAACACAGTTGGTTCCACTGCTACCAATCATAACGATACAGTTACAAACGCGGCCTGGACTACCACAGAGCTTGAGAACACAGTATTTGGGACGGAAACCAGAAAGACAGGGATTCCATACTGTAGGACATATCAAACTTATCTACAGATTACATACAGCGAATAGAGGGGCTTATGTACGAAGACAGCGCAGCACTGACCACTTTCAGAAATAATGATCAGATTGAAGCAGATGAGCAAAAACATGCTGAAATGAACATGGCGATGGAACGGCAAAGTCAGCCGATCATTACAGCCCTGGCAGCTCATGTCACGCGATGTTGGGAAGCTGCAAGGATAGCCAAAGATCCTGTTGAAGAAAAGATGCTCAAGACTAAACGTCTGCTGACTGGTGTGTATGAGGATGACAAGATGGCTAAAATCAAAGCCAAAGGCAGCTCCTCAATATTTATGCGCCTGGCTGATGAAAAAGCCACTGCAGCCAAAGCCTGGTTGATTGATATTCTGATGCAGCCTGATGAAGAACCGTTTGGGGTTGACCCATCACCGGTACCGGATCTCCCTCCGGAACAAAAGCAGATCATTCAGCAACAGGTAATGACGCAAGCACAGCAAGACCTGGCAATGGGTATACATCCTTCGATGGCTGATGTCAGGCAGCGGATTGAACTCATTGAAAGCGAGATCCAAAGTGAGATGAAACATGCTGCCCGTAAGGTTGAAATGGCAGTTGAGAATAAGATCAAGGATGTTGTGGTCGAATCTAACTGGAATGAAGCGTTGGAAGAGGTCATATCTGACCTGGTTGATTATAAGGCCGGCTTCTTGAAGGGACCGATCTACCGGAAAAAGACTGAGGTTGAATGGGGTCCGGATGGCATGCCCCAGATATCCAGCAAATTAAAACTGGAATATGAAGCTGTTTCACCATTCAATATTTATCCAGCTCCAACTTCCCGGGATATCAATGATGGATATTTTCTGGAGAAGCATTCTTTGTCCAGAAAGACCCTGGTCAACATGAAGGGGGCTCAGGGATATGATTCTGCTGCGATTGATGCTGTTTTGGAAGCATACGGTAACGGTGGTTTAAAGAAGTGGATATACGAAACCAGGGAGCAGGAACGGCAGCGATTATCTGAAATGGAAAATACAACGGATGATCCGGATGCCAATATCGATGCATTGCAATTTTGGGGATCTGTTCAAGGGCTCCAGCTGATTGAACATGGTGTGGACCCTTCAAAGATTCCGGATATGTTTGATGAGTATGAAGTTGAAGT
>CAZVSF010000098.1:0-10798 GCA_964630195.1 uncultured Lentisphaeria bacterium | reverse complement strand
TCTTCCAAGCATGGCCTTGACTTCTTCATTGAACTCGCTTACCGTGGTTTCCATGCGCCGCATTAACTCATCCATAAGGACCTGGCCATAATTTGAATCGATACCACTCATGAGATTACCAAGATTCTCTTTGAGGTAATTCATTCTGCTATCAGGGTTTTTAAAATCAATGTCGCCCATTGTTCCTCCGGTTCTAACAAATATTGAATGCGAATTTAAAAGAGCACCCCTAACAAAGCAAGGCCACAATCCGCAACTAGATGATGATGTGAATTAGTGCTTTCGCGGACTGTCTTTCCGAAAATAGCTGTTTAGCCACGCTCTTTGAAAATTTTCATAATTACCTTTTTCTATGGCTCTACGTATATCCGCCATGAGATCCTGATAGAATGTCAAGTTGTGGATGGTTGCCAGTGTTTCAGCCAGAGGATCCTTCGAAAAGAACAGATATCTCAATACCATCCGGGGATAAGTTTGACACGTATAGCAGCGACACGCTGTATCCAGTGGATATTTATCTTTCCTGAAGACCTTGTCCATGATCCTTAATTTTCCCATACGCGTAAATAGAGTTCCCTGTCTGGCATAGCGGGTTGGAATGACACAGTCAAACATGTCTATTCCACGCTCGACTGAAGCAAGGATATCCTCAGGCAGGCCAACACCCATAAGATAACGGGGCTTCATCGATGGCAGCAAGGGCGTTGTGTAACCGACCACTTCCTTCAATAAGGCCAGGCCTTCACCAACACTCACTCCACCGATGGCAAAACCATCAAAGGGAATATTGGTTATCTCCGTGGCACTTTGCCGCCTCAGGGATTGATAAATGCCTCCCTGGATAATTCCGAACATGAATTGATGATCCTGTAATGGGTATTCTCTACTTCTTTCCGCCCAGCGCGTTGTGCGCTCAACTGATTTCTGAACATATTCCTGGGGTGCCTTATAATCCACGCATTCATCAAAAGCCATCACGATGTCCGACCCCAGATCACGCTGAATAGCCATGGATTGTTCAGGTCCTAGAAAAATTTTCTCTCCGTTCTCCTCAAATTGGAAGGTGACACCCTTTTCTGTGATCTCAATGCCTTCCATAGAAAAAACCTGAAAGCCACCTGAATCCGTCAGGATCGTGCCTTCCCACCCCATAAATCGATGCAGCCCACCAAGGCGCTTTACGGTTTGGAGCCTTTCCCCCAAAGAGAGGTGATACGTATTAGCCAGAACGACCTGGGCACCGGATTCAGCTACATCCCGCATGGGTGTAGAGCGGACAAATCCAGCAGTACCAACTGGCATAAACGTGGGTGTCTCAACCTTACCATGTGTGGTGAAAAAGTGACCTCGCCGGGCACCTGAGGGATCTGTGCGCGTTAACTTGAATTGTATGTCTTTTTTACTCTCTACCATCGATCACCCTCTCAAACAAATATTTATTCAATCCCAGACTGTCAGCCCGACCCAACTCACGCGTCTCGATTTCCAGGAGCACCGTGGGAGCACTCAGGAGTACATCCACTGCAAGATACTCCGAAGACGGGTCCATAAGCCCACAAAAATCACCAATGGTGCCGCCCTTAAAATGTCCTGCTTCGTCCTCATGGATCAATAATTCACAACCATCCAGACGAAGGGTTGTCCCGCTTGAATCGTATTTATAAATTTCTACAAGGATCTGCTCTTCCTCGAAATCGCTTAATTTTAGGTGGAACATCGCCACAGAGTCCTGACGAATGCTAAACCAATTTTCATCCCTGACCGTATCGACAGATTCTATATAAAACATTGCTTGCGATAGCGTCTCTGGAGACTGCACTGCCTGATAGGTTCCAGGATAAGTGCGGCTAACCAGTTCTAGTGTGGATTCTGCTGGTGGCTCATCAAACCACCCCGTGACCTGTAAGGTTCGAAAAAGAATAAACATCATTGATGCCAACGTTACAATGCTGACGATATAATAGAGATTGAGTCGCTTCATTTTCCACTCCCTGCCTGGGAATGCTTAGTTGTTATTATGTGCGATAACCATCCACATATCAGGGGTGTATTTTTCCTGGCTTTCAATGGTGAAACCAGCTGCTTCAAGATCGCTCTGGACCTGTTTTTTTGTTACGCGATGTACTTTGGCAGGACCCCGCTCTCTTTCGGATGCTGCATCCCAATCAAGGATGAGCAATTTACCTTCAGGTTTGAGGACACGTCGGATCTCGGCCAAATTTTCCAGGGGTGATTTGAATTCATGGTACAAAGCGATGAGCACCGTTGCGTCAACCGAGGCATCCTCAATATCCATCTTTACTTCTTCTACTTTAAGAATTTGAACATTATCGGGTGTATCGCGCTGTTTCAGAAGGGAGAGCATGGCTTCTGACATATCAGCTGCGATGACCATCCCTGCTCCCATGGCAACTGCTGCGGGAAAAGTAAAAAAACCATTCCCACATCCGAGATCAAGGATTGTGCTTCCGGATCGAACACCTAATTTTTGCAATAGGATATCCGGTTTCAATTCCTGATAGCGTTCTGGTGCAATGAGTCGCTCAGCACGACTGGGGTCAAATTTTTTATGCGACATATGAATCTCCTGAGTCAAAAAGTGCATCTAAATCCTTTTTCAGGATTTGACTATAGTGATATTTAGAATGAAATCCATCCCAGGTCACTGGCAATACGCCCACGCCAGTGCTGGAAATAAAAGCCTCATCCATTTCCTGAATTTCGTTGCTCTGTATGTATGCTTCACGGACTGCCAGATCGCGTTTTTCCGCCAGCTCCATAATAGTATCCCGAATGACGCCGGGAAGCACACCCAATTCCAGAGCAGGCGTAAGAAGGACATCATCTCTGATGAAAAATACATTCCGGATGGCACCTTCAGTTATGAAACCATCTCGATTCACGAAAATTGGCTCAAAAGCGCCTGCTTCATCAGCATCTTTTTTGGCTAGCATATTACCCAGATAATTGCTGGATTTTATGGCGGGATGAAAACGAAGTATTGGATAATTTTTTTCTTCGAGTAAAACAACCTTGACGGGCCAGCTTTCAGGTTTGGGGACAGGACGAGAAGTGATGTAAATGGCCGGAGTGGCCACGGATAACCAGGGTGCGTCCTGGCTTTTACCTCGGGTTATGATAACTCGTGTTAACGCATTCTCCAGTCTGTTTTTTGATATATAACTTTCCAGGATCTCTGGTATGCTGGCCAACTGATCAGCGCTTTCCATTCGAATGGTTTTCATGCCAGTTCGCATGCGCTCGAGGTGTTTATCTAATCTAAAAGGTCTCCCCTGATTGATCCGAATAGTTTCAAATAAACTTTCACCATAAAGAAAGCCCTGGTCATTGAAAGGAACAACAGCCGCTTCCGAATCAACCCAGTTACCATTTGCATAAATCAACATTCTGCTCCACCCTCCATAGCCTGTAGGATAGCATAAATCATGGATGTGGCAAATGGGAACTATTAGAAACAACAAAGGGCCCGAAGGCCCTTCATTGTATGACACCCACTTTAGGGGTCTGTTATTTGCGGATGACCTCTGCATTGATGATGTCTCCCAGTACTTCGCCGCCACCTGCAAGGATCACCGTTACATTAGGCTCATCGCCTCTAACTTCAATATTACCTTTTACTTTCGATTTTCCATCGACCGTAATTACTAAATTCTTGTGTTTTTTCAGTCTGGGTCGAGTGTTTTGCCGATCGACAACAATACTTCCACGTACCAGACTATTCTCGGCCAAGGTTAAATCACCGTTAACCGTTTTCATGTCACCCCTGACCATGGTTTCTATGATATGGATCTCACCGTTCACAGTTTCCAGAGTCCCATCAATATCAGCCATGCTTTTACAGCGAATATCACCATTCACTGTGGAGACATCTCCGTTTACTTTGACTTCACCCCCCAGGGAAATTGATCCATTGACAGAGGAAACTTCACGGGCTTTTGTATTACGGTCAATACTGATAGAGCCATTTACGCAAGAAACTTCGTGGACCTCAGCGTTCTCACCAACTTTAATATCACCATTTACTGTTGTACAGTTCCCATCAACACTGGCTTCATTTCCAATCGTGATCGTACCATTCACAGATCTCACGCTCTCATTTCGATGTTCCCCATCAGCCACAGTGATATCCTTATTGATATGTGTATCAGACAAGCCGCCGCAAGCCAGTATAAGTGTTGCCATAGCAACTATAACTGTAGATCTCATTATTTTGGTCTCCCTGGTCATGTGTGCTTTTCTATCATTGCTCATGTATAATTCATTTATCATGGTAGTTGAGTATAACCAATAGCTATGCCACATGGATTATTTATAAATCTATGATATTGTTATTATTAACTATATCGTATGTTTTTCAAAATGAATTAGCTTGAATAATTCGTCTGGATATCATCATAATGATATGTCCTCATATCATCGTGATATATGATCTGGCGGTGATTCTATCTGGAAGTTGGGATTCGGAATAAATCGGGGGCCACGGTCTGCCTTTTTAGGGCAGACATTGTCAGCGGGGCTGAATCTTTCAAATACGATTCAATGGAATCGATCTCAATTTGCGGGATGGCATAACGGCTCACAAATCTTATTTGGAAGGGTTCATCTTCAGAGAGTGTGGATGCCCTGGAATTATTGACAAGCTGCTCTACCAGCAGATCGTTAGGATTTAAGACCTGGCTCTGACAGCCATGCTCACCTAAAAGTTTTTTGAATTGTTCAGCTTGATAGCCATAATGGGTACATCCCAGGAAAGCAAAGACCGACTGGGGCTTTTTAACGAAACGATCAAGGGCCTCAGCAACATACCCTCTTAACAGCTTATTGCAGGCCAGACCAGTGGCATCATTGGATATGGCATGAGCTAATTCAGGACACTCCTGGGCAGAAATATTTGATGCATCCGTGGATATGAGACGTGGATACGTCCCTGCCTCAGTTGTTGTTTCCGTGGCAAAAACGATAAGCTTATGATCTGGAAATGCTGCCAGATTCGCATCGCATAAAGTTACGCCAGCATTGACGATACCATGAACTTCAACTTTTGACTGAGCTGCAAATGTCGTTTCATCATAGATGACGCTAAGGGTGTTGCAGGCGATAGCGATCTTATCTGGTTGATAGCTGGAATAGGTATCCTTCAGGAACGAGTTAAACAGGGCAATTCTCTCTTGCTGGGTGGCCAGCGAATTGTAGCCACCGCGATCTGATGGTGTGGCATTGACATAAAGTAGTTCGATCCCCCTGCCCAAATTTTCCCGCAGGAGTGCCTGTTCCAACCCGGCGCATACGGACAGTCCACCCAAACCTGAATCTGTGATCATCAAGCGCATGAAATTCTCAGGGAATCATATGATCGTAATGCCCCTGAATCAGATCCTTCAGTACGGGGATATGCCTCTGCTTCAATTCAGTAATGGCCATGGATGGAAGCTCGTAGGTTATGATGGGGATGTTTTGCTCTCGGCACCAGGATCCGAAGGAACCAGGCGTGGCATACCCAACATCAGGAACCAGTTCCATATCTATTCGTTCAGCGATATCCTGACCGATGACAGAGGCATCAGGATCATCAACACAACCGAGAAAACCATGGATCGATATGACCAAACGAGGTTTTGACTGATGAATAAGTTCTATAAGTGCCCGGGTTTCGGATTCAGAGCCGCCTGACTCACCTGGACTAAGGGCTATATTTTGAGCTTCATCTGGACGATTGCGATAATGGACTGGATCAGGAGACCAGTTTTGTGTGGGATAGTTCCGATTCAGGTCCACACCCCGGGAATTGCATCGCGTGCCGTTCAGCACCCCATCAGGATTGGCAGCGAGGACGATATTTGATTTAATTTGATCCGGTACCAGGGAGCGAAGGCACTCTGAGAGGAGCACCGTGGAAAGAGATTCATCACCATGCATTGACCCCATGATCAACAGGTTTGAATGATGATCCAATGGCTCGATAATTTCCAGCGGTAAGCCTTTCTCACTGAAGCCAAAGGACCTTGATTTGTGTAAAAGGGGTCCTAACTCGCCAGGAAGATCAGTCATGGGGGCTAAGCTTTGGGGTATTGTCAGGCTTGAGCCTGAATCGTATTCGCAGGTTGAACTTTTGGAATATCTTGATTCTTGCAGGGAATCGTAAAGTAAAAAATACTTCCGACAGGTTCTGCATCCTTGTAACCAACTTTGCCACCATGTTGCTCGATGGTCATCTGAGAAACAGCCAATCCCAATCCGGAACCAAGTCCTTTTGCTGTCTTTCTTGAGCTGAGCTGGGCATATTTGTCGAAGATCTTATCCTGTTGGTCCTTATCTACTCCAGGGCCGTTATCCGACACCGAAAAATAGAGATACGACTCTCCATCCTTTTTAATTTCCTGCAGATCAACTTTGATTTTGGTACCTTTGGGCGTATGCTCAATTGCATTGCCAATAAAATTAGTGATCACCTGCTCAATTTTGAGAGGATCGCAATGACAGGGTGGCAGACCATCAACACCTACAAAGCTAACTTCTGTTTCATTCCGATCAGCAACGGGACCTAACAATTCGATGGATGTTTTCACAATAGGTTTGAGTGGGGTTTCTGTTTTGTTGAGCACCATTTTGCCTGCTTCAAACTTGGAAAGATCCAGCATTTCATTGACCAGCTGTAACATCTTCTGACTGGTCTTGCGAATGGTGACTGCAATTTCTTTAATGCGATCGTATGGTTTTTCACCCATTTTCAGTAATTCGGCAAAACCAAATACTGAAGTGAGCGGACTCTTGAGGTCATGGACCAGCATGGCAGTAAAATCTGCTTTGATACGCATGGCCTGTTCCATTTTTTCCTGCTCGGTCTTTCTGATGAGCCGACTTCGATAAAAGACGAATGCCAGAATAAGCACCAGGATGGCAATTGAGAATCCAAAGATAACCCACATTACCGTAAAAGTCCTCTGGTACTCAAGCTCCTTCATGAAGGCTTCACCCTTCAACTCATCCAGCTCACGATCCCTCTTGTCGAGCTCATACCGAATTTCCAGTTCTGCTACCCGACGATTACTCTGCTGTCTATTTATCTCATCCCGGGTCAGCTGAAGTGCTTTTTGGTATTCAAGGGCTTTGTCCGCCCGTCCAAATCGGGAGTATGCTGCTGTCAGGAGATGATTGGCTCTCTCCATGGTCAAATAATCCTGAATTCCCTCAGCAGTATGTAATCCAGCCAACAATGATGCTATTGTCTTGGCTTGATTTCCGTTCTGCATATAGAGTTCACCCATTTGCAAAAATATTTCAGCAGAGATGGCTTTTTCATTTGATGATTCAGCCAGCTGTTGACCCTGCTCGTAATAACTGACTGCCTGAGCCATATCGCCAGCTTCCTGATAAACTCTGGCCACATCGCTTAATGCTACTGCAATATCTCCATTGTTCCCAATCGTCTGCTTCATCTCAAGAGCATCAAGAAAATACTCGGATGCTTCAGCAAGCTGGAATTGATGATAATGTAGCTCACCCAAACTGGTATAAAGATTGGCCAGAAGATTATAGGATTCATTTTCCTCTGCAATGACCAAAGCTCTCTCTAATTGTGTTTCGGCTTCATCAAACCGTCGAAGGGCCATCAATGCCTGGGCAAGTCTATTCTCACTTGTTAAAACACCTTCATGATCACCAAGACTTTCATGAATATCAAGCGAGCGCTCAAAAAACCTCAGTGCTTTCTCATTCTGTCCCCAGGTAGAAAACACATCACCGATCATTAGAACCGTAGCAGCAACTTCCTCTTCTTTATCGATATCTTCAAAGATCATCAGCGCCCGTAAAAAATAATCCAGACTCTGATCGCTTTGGTTAAGCAGGCTATAGGTCTTTCCGATGGTTCTTAACGTTACGGCAATCTGATAGTCATCTGAAAGGGATTCAAAGGTATTGAGTGCCAGGGTGGCATGATCCAGGGCTTCTCTGTAATTGGCCATCTGGATATAGTATCTAGTTAAATTTGTATGTGCCGCGGCTTGACCATAAGGATCTTGAAGTGAGGTTGCCAGATCCAGAGCTAAATTGGCATATCTTTGACTCTTGCCCCACTCCGAACCCGCGTGAGCTTCAGATAGTTGATTCATTAAATCAACCGTCTCACCCTCTGTCGTACTCCGCAGGATTTTTTTCAGGCTGTCAATTTCTGTTGATTCCTGAGCAAATACTCCAGAGACCATGAATACAAAGAGAGACGCAGCTATAATTCTGATCAGTACTTTAATAGTCAAGGTGACTCCACAATGGTTGTTTTTAGTACCCCAGGTTTCAATTTAAACCCTTACAAAAAAAGAATTAGCTTCAATCTAGTAAATATATCATGCCTAGGCAAATTGTTGTTACTTTTTCTGTATGTGAAGACATCTTAATTTCCAATTGATTTGGAAACATTTGTCTCGGTTTTATATTTACATACCTATGAATAAATTCTTAAGCATACTCCTCCTGTGGGCTATATCGGCCACAGCACAAGATATCATTGCAGAAATAAAATTGGATGTTACAAATCTTGATGATGTTCCCCGTCAGGCTGTCTCTCAACTTGAATCAGATATAAGATACTATGTTGAGAACACACAGTGGACATTTGAGGATCTCCCCGCTGATTTTAGGATTCAGGCGACTATCTATCTCGATAGCTACATCGAATCTGGATCTCAAAAAATTTATACGGGAAAAGCCTTCTGGGGCAATGGGGATGACCAGAAGTATTTTGATAAAAGCTGGCAATTCACTTTTAATCAGGGTGATGCGCTCATGCGCTCCCGCACCTTTAACTCACTGTCATCCTTTCTGGACTATTGGGTACTGACAATTCTGGGGAGTGATCTGGATACCTGGAATCAATTTGGCGGGAGTCAGCTTTATACTGAAGCACGTCAAGTTGCCAGAGCTGGATCAAATGATGCCTTTTCCCTCGGTTGGAAAGACAGACTGGAAGATATTGAAAAATTGAGTCGCAGTCAGAATTTCAGAAAAATGAAGTTCGCCTATTACGAATCCATCTATCAATGGGATTCAGGCAATAAGGCAGAGGCTCGATTAACGGTTGTTGAGTTCCTGAAAAACCTTGAATTCAGTATTAAACAGCAAGACTCACGCATATTCACACAGAATTTTCTTAATGCTAAATATAAGGAATTGGCTGATTTTCTCTATGAAATTGGTGAAGTCGCTTACTTGCAAAGATTAAGCAGAGCTGATGAAGAGCACCGCGATCATTATGATCAGATATTGATCGACTGGTAATTTCTGTGATATCCAGGACTATTTTACACCCCAACCAAACCATATATATATGATCATCCTGAAGACGGAGCGCCTCGTTCTCAGGGAAACGACGCTTGATGATGCCGACTTTATCCTGGAGTTGGTCAACACGCCCAAATGGCTTAAATATATTGGTAAGCGTGATGTAAACAACCTGGAGGACGCTCGCCTGTATCTGGAGCAAAAGGTGATCCCAAATTACACCACACAGGGTTTTGGGTTTTATATCATGGAAACCATCTCTGATCAGAAAAGGGTGGGAAACTGTGGTATAACCTATCGTACTGGCATGAATCATGCAGATATTGGTTATTCCCTGCTTCCCCAATATGAAGGGATGGGATATGCTTTTGAAGCAGCTCAGGCGATATTGAATCACGGATTTGAGATACATGGGCTTAAGGTCATCGAAGCAATCGTTACCAGAGGAAATGAGCGCTCACAACATTTGCTTGGGAAATTAGGCATGACCTATAAAAAGATGATATATTTACCAGATGATGACGAAGAGTTGATGCTTTTCGAGATCGCAGCACCATAATGGAGAGTGGCAGCATGAGACACATTAAAACCCTGTTAATACTTGGCATCCTGAGCAGTTTCATGAGTTGTCAGGAGAAACTGAGCGACGAGGACTGGCTAGCTCAACTACCGCACCCCTGGACACTTTCCCATGATGAGATGAGCACGATGCTGCCGAAATTTCAGGCACGTTTCCCTGATTTTCAAAATCGCTTAAAATATATTGCTCTCTGGCGCGTTGGGACTCCTTATGAAATATTTAAACTCGGAGAAGAAGCTGAACCAGACCTGGATCCCATTATTCGATTTGATCTTTCCGATTGCACGGGACATAATCTTACATCCCTGGCTGCTGCCAGAAGCTCAAACTGGGATGAGGCTCGCGATCAAATGATCAAGCTGCATTACAAAGCGGATGAAGAGGGGATCAAACAGCCCACCTATAAATCTCGATGGCATTATACTGTCGACAGAATCACCAGGAATCCAAATACGGTGGATATCACCCAAACCCTCCTACCGAAATCATCCCTCGATTCAGTCAATATTACCTTAAACCTGAAGGAAGATGGCAGTGAATTTCTTGATCTCGACTGGAATCGTCCCATGACTGCCTATTATATTCCGAATGATAAAATCACCACCGAACTTCTGGCAAAATTACCGGTCATAGCTGGTGTTACCTTTGTAAAACCGAAATATTTTAAAATGGGAATCGTCATGGGTCACGAAGGGATGATCATCGATGGAAAATATCTTGTCCATGCATCACAAAGTGCCGGAGAGACTGTAAAAGTCGATTTCCTTGACTATTACTTCCCCGAGGAAGGACCCTTCTTTGGTGGGATAATGGTCTTTGAATTTAGAGAAAAGAGCTAAAGAAGATTGTGGGGGGAATCATCATGATAACCAAATCATTAACAACTGAGCAACACAGCCAATTCATCAATATTACGCCAAT
>CAZVSF010000097.1:0-10811 GCA_964630195.1 uncultured Lentisphaeria bacterium | reverse complement strand
GTCTATATGGTGGCGCTTACACCGACGGATACCAGTGAATTGATGCACAAATCTCTCAGGGAGCTTGGCAATACCTATGCATCCTTGCCATTTCGAACGGTGGCCATAGATCGGGAGGGGGAAACCATTATTCCCGGTGGGGATCATGTTTTTCAGCCACTTGACAAGATCTTTGTGGTTTGCTTAAAAGACAATCTTAAGGAAATGTACAAGCTTTGTGGTTTTAAGCAGAAGAAAATGATCAAAACAGTTCTCATCATGGGTGCAGGTAAAATGGGTCGTCTGGTTGCAGCAAATTTGAAGGACCAATTTAACGTTCGGCTTGTGGACCACCGAAAAGAGAAGCTACTTATGGCTGCCAAAGAGTTACCAGATGTCTTACTCCTGCATGCAGACGGACTGGATATAGATTTTCTGGATAGTGAAGGGATCAGCGATTTCGATGCCTTGATCACGCTTACTGAAGATGAGACCACCAACCTTTTTGCCGGATTGATCGCCAAGAAAAAGGGTGTCGATAAAGTGATCGTCCACATCAATTCACCTGATTACCTGCCGCTGGTAAAGGGTCTGGGTATTAATTCTGTCGTAAGTAAGAATCTCTCTACTGTTGATGCGTTTATGCGCTATGTCGTAAGGGGTGAAGTCCATTCGGTCATGATGCTTGAAGGTATAGATACTGAAGTTATTGAGCTTTCACCCTCACCAAACAGTAAAATTATTGGCGTTCCCTTGGACCAGATTGATTTTCCGCCGGATGCAGTTGTCGGTGGGATCATCAAGGGCGGAACTGAAGAAATTGCGACAGGGAAAAGCACCATTGAGATTGGTGATCGTGCCATCGTCTTCGCCAGAGCTTCCCGGGTAAATGATGTCGAAGCACTTTTCAACTAACCATTTCAGTATTCTGCCGACACTGAATGTGTTGGCTGCCCTCACTCTATTTATCGGGGTGTCTATGGGACTATCTCTGGCGGTGGCACTGGGCTATGGGGATGGCGACGCTACCCCCTTGTTTGAGGCCATGTTAATCACGCTGTCCATTGGCGGTCTAGGCTATATATTTACACGCCATAGCCATATTTTAGCGCCAAGACAAGTCTTCCTCAGTGTGAGTCTAAGCTGGGTATCTGCCTCACTCTTTGGCGCGCTCCCAATGTTTTTTGCCACGGATATCTCCTATACTGATTGCTTCTTTGAAGCAATGTCTGGCTTCACGACAACGGGGGCATCCATCCTGACCGATATTGAGAGTTTACCACACGGTATCCTATTTTGGAGAAGCTTTACCCACTGGCTGGGGGGCATGGGGATCATCGTTTTTACGGTTACGGTCATGCCACTGGCTGGTCGCAGTGGGACACTTTTATTTGCTGCAGAAGCACCAGGTCCTGTAAGTGATAAAATTAAGCCAAGGATCTCTGAAACAGCCAAGCTTCTATACATGGTCTATGCCCTCATTTCCCTCGCTGAATTCATCTTGCTATGGATTGGACCCATGGACTGGTTTGATTCTGCCTGTCACACATTTGGTACCATGGCCACGGGTGGATTCTCAACAAAAAACGCTTCCATAGCTTATTTCCAGAGCGCCTATGTAGATTGGGTCATCATCTTTTTTATGGTGCTAGCCGGTACAAATTTTTCACTCCACTATTTTGGACTCCAAGGGAAGATAATTCGCTATTTCAAAAGTCGTGAGTGGCAGTTCTGGATGAGTATATTGGGTATGGCTCTTGGCCTGGTCCTGTTAAATCTCTATTTCTCCTCCTCATATGATGCAGATAATCCTGCCATACTCGCCCTGAAAGCAGAGCCTCTCAGGCAGATCACTTTCCAGGTTGTTTCAATTGCCACAACCACAGGCTTTGTCACGGCTGATTTCGAGCAATGGTCCTATTATGCGCAATTTATCCTCTTTGGACTCATGTTCGTGGGTGGTATGGCTGGATCAACTGGCGGGGGTATTAAAGCGATTCGAATATTACTTTTTACAAAGATGGCCATTACTGAACTACGCAGGATGATTCATCCGAGAGCTTATCTCCCCATCAAACTTAGGAATCAGTTCGTTGATGATGATGCTATACGAAATACAACAACCTTCCTGCTGTTCTTCATGCTCATTTTTGTCGGGTTGGCATTTTTTCTAACCGGTTTTGGTCATGATCTGGTGACAAGTACAACCGCTTCAATTTCCATGCTGTCCAATATTGGACCGGGATTAGCAGATGTTGGTCCAACAGATAATTTTTCTTTTTTCAGCGACATTGAAAAATGGGTCATGGCCTTTGTCATGATGCTTGGCCGTTTGGAAGTGCTCACCGTCGTCGTTTTGTTTAACCGCCATTTTTGGAGGTCCTGATGGAATTAGTTAAACTCGTCATTAAGTCCGGTATCGCAACAGTAACCATTGATCGTCAAGAAAAACTGAATGCGCTTAGTGAGACAGTCCTTAACGAGTTGGAGCAAACTTTCCTGGATTTGCAGGATAACCAGGACGCACGTGTCATTATCATTACGGGAGCCGGTGAAAAATCCTTCGTTGCCGGTGCCGATATTAATCAGTTTCCTGATCTGTCTCCTGATGAAGCCTATGCTTTTGCAAAAAGAGGGCAGTCCATTTTTTCTTTGATTGAATCATCCAGCAAACCGGTCATCGCGGCTGTGAATGGTTTTGCTCTGGGCGGAGGGTGCGAGCTTGCCCTGGCCTGTCACTTGAGATATGCCTCAGACAATGCAGTCTTTGGGCAACCTGAGGTTAAGCTCGGAGTTATTGCCGGATATGGCGGGACGCAACGTCTGCCACGACTGATTGGCAAGGGAGTAGCGCTGGATATACTCCTTTCTGGCCGTATGGTTAAAGCAGATGAAGCACTCAAACTGGGCTTGATCAATGGGATATTTCCCCAGAACGAGCTGATGGCAAAGGTTGACGAATATGCTGAGACACTGCTGGTCCCCGGGTCAATTGCCCAGGCGTTTACCTTGAGAGCCGTCAGTACAGGTTTAAGTGGCTCACTGTTTGAGGGTCTTGAAGAAGAAGCATCTGCTTTTCGGGATGTTTTTGATACGGAAGACCGGATCGAAGGAACCAGGGCTTTTTTGGAACGACGACCAGCAAAATTTAACAACCGGTGATTATTATCAAATGAGCTCCGAAAAAAGGAAATTTGCATTATACGCTCAAAACCGTCTTCACCCATTGGGCAGCAAAACAGCCAATGGATTGATTCTATTCAGAAATGACGAAATAGCGGTCATTATCGATGCCAGCAAGGCCGGTCTGACAGCCCAGGACGTCCTGGGATATGGAGGGTCTATCCCCATCGTGGCTCACGCTTCAGATGCTTTGAAATACAAACCGGATACGTTGGCAATTGGTATTGCTCCAATAGGCGGAGCCATTAATCCTGAGTGGATACCTGAGCTTAAAATGGTCCTAGAAGCAGGCATCAATGTCTGGGCTGGTTTGCATGATCATCTTGGAGAATATGAAGCGCTCTCAGATTACAGACAACTCATCTGGGATGTCCGAAAATCGCCTGATGACCTGCACATTGCCCGGGGGAATTGGCGCGAAAGAAAATCGAAAGTTATACTCACGATTGGCTCAGATGCAAACGTTGGGAAAATGACCACGGCGCTGACACTTCAGCAGCATTTAAAGGAAATTGGTCTGGAATCCATATTTCTGGGATCAGGTCAAACGGGAATCATGATATCTGGTCGTGGTGTAGCTGTTGATGGTGTCATATCAGATTTTGTAAATGGCGCTGTCGAAGCTGAAATAGATAAGGTTGATGGTCAGGCTCCGCTCATCATTGTTGAAGGGCAGGGGGCAGTTACCCATATGGGCTATAGTGGCGTTACCATGGGATTGATCCACGGTGCCATGCCAGACGCTTTTATTGTGGCCCATCAGCCAAGTCGTTTAACCGATGACTACGAGCATCCATTGCCAGATTTGAACGAAGTGATCAGACTCCATGAAGCGTTGATGCATCCTTTCAAAAATGCCAGCGTACTGGGGATTAATCTTTATTCAAAAGACCTCAACCTGGCTGAAAGTCAATCCGCCTGTGAGAAGATCTATGAACAGACAGGACTACCCGTAGAAGATATGGTGAAAGCTCCCAAGCGAATAGTAGCCGAAAAAGTGCTCCGTGATCTATTCCCTGAGCATAACATTTAAAGTGGCGAAATAATAAATGTCACTACAGTTAAAATGGTCTGTTCAAAGGATCAACACCAAATTTGAATTCAAAATAGCTCGAAGCGCTGAAAGCGCTTATGATGTTATTATTCTCGAGCTCAGCGATGGAGAATTCACTGGCTTTGGTGAAGCAGCGCCGTCGACACGATATGAACAGGGACACAGTGCCATCCTGGACATGCTGGCCACGCACAAAAACCAAATTTTAGATTTGTCTCTGGATGATCATGGAGATCGTCAATCTCAGTTAGAGCTCATGTTTCCCTCGAGCTACTCGCTTCAGGCTGCTGTGGATACGGCATTTTGGGATTTACAGGGTCAACGCCTCGGCCAACCACTCTGGAAACTATTTAGTGCGGACAAGGCGTTGGCGACATCCTCATACACTATTGGGATCTCAGATCTTAGTATCATTCCAGAAAAAATTAAGGAAGCTCACAATTATCCAATTCTTAAGATAAAATTGGGTACTGACTATGATCACGACATTATTCGAGCAATTCGGGCTCAAACAGATAAAGTGCTCCGGGTGGATGTAAACGAAGGCTGGAAAACACTTGAAGAGGCCAAAAGGGGCGCAGATTGGCTGGCTGAAGAAAATGTTGAGTTTCTTGAACAACCCATGCCAGCTGATCAACTGGATGACATCGCAAAACTACGAGACTTCTCATCGCTGCCCCTGATTGCTGATGAAAATTCCGTACGCCCTGAGGATATCCCTGGTCTTGTGGGTGTGTATGATGGCATCAATATTAAATTGATGAAGTGTGGGGGTCTGACCAACGCGAAAAGAATGGTGGACCTGGCACAAAAACATAATTTTGATATTATGTTGGGATGTATGGTTGAGACCTCAATAGGTATTTCAGCAATGTCTCAGCTTGGCTCGTTGGCAAGGTGGCTTGACCTGGATGGGAATGTACTTTTAGCGGATGATCCGTTTGCAGGTGTTGGCAACCAGGCTGGTAAAATTATCTTATCGGACAAACCAGGTCTCGGTATAACAAGACGTCAAAATGAACAGAAGTGAATGGGCAAGAATCACTGAGGAGCATAGTGTGACACTTCCAACTCGATTTTCCATATTGATAATTTTTAGTATTTTTTTTGCTGCGTGCAGCACCAATTCACAAATTGCAACACCGCTTCCTAAATATCAGATAATGCGCAGTCCTCAGCAGCAGGCTGCATTTGAAATTGATACACTTTTAAATAATGCGCCTACAGATATGGGCTGGTGGGGAATAAAAGTTCAATACCCTACAACGGGCGAGGTTTTCTATGAGAGGAACCCCGGCAAACTGTTCATGCCTGCTTCCAATATGAAATTATACACAACAGCAGCGGCTCTCTGTATGCTGGGACCCCAATACAAATATGTCACCGATTTTGTAACGGATGGAGCCGTGGATGAGAAGGGGGTCTTGCAAGGGGACCTCATTATTAAAGGGAGCGGGGACCCATCGTGGTCATGGCGATTTTTTGATGGGAATTATGATTCGGTCATGGTCATCTTTATCGATTCTTTAAAAGAGCAGGGCATCACCAGTATCAATGGAAACCTTATTGGTGATGATAATATCTTTGATGACCAGGCTCTGGGATACGGCTGGTCCTGGGATGATGAGACCTATTATTATGCAGCACAATTGTCAGGGCTTTCCTACAGCGAAAATTATGTCGATTTTGATCTGGTACCAGATAGTTCAAACCTGGGCAATCTGGTCAACATTATTCCTAAACCAATGACGGACTATTTGAATGTAAGCAATGAGCTGGTCACGGTGTCAAGCGATACGAGCACTGACTGGGATTATGGCCGTGATCGCAGCACCAACAACGCCTGGTTTAAAGGGGCGTACCGACTTGAGAGAGGGGAGATCGAAGAAACGATCACCATTCACAATCCGACCCTGTATACCGTTCACGTACTGAAGGAACGTCTTCGGGATGCCGGTATTATGGTGACAGGCGATCCTTTGGATGTGGATGATCTTCCGGATTCTTTGAACTATGAAAAAATGACCAGACTATTCAGTTACCATTCACATCCGCTTTCAGATATAATCGCCAAAGTCAATCGACCCAGCCAGAATTTTATCGCTGAGACATTACAAAAAACATTGGGGGCAGAATTTGGAAAAGAGGGGTCCTCGTATGAGGGTCGTAAGATCGAGATGATGCTCTTTGACTCACTGGGTGTGGATACGCGCAATATTAAGTTAAGGGATGGGTCAGGATTGGCGAGACACAATCTGGTTTCACCCAACTCCACTGCAACATTGCTGCAGGTCATGTGGGATCATCCCTATCGCAGCTACTATATGGAATCCCTCGCTTTGTCAGGTGTTACAGGAACGATTCGTAAAAGAGCCCTGGGAACATCAGCTGAAGGTAATGTCAGGGCAAAAACGGGAACAATCGGCTGGGTTAGAGCACTGAGCGGCTATACCTGGACCAAATCTGGTGAACCGGTAATATTTACTGTGATGATAAATCATTATACGATTCCCACCTCACAAGTGAACCGGTACCTCGATCGGATCATGGCAATCCTCTCAGATATGGAGTAGGCTGGTGAAAATAAAAAGAATAAGTCATATCGCTGTGGCCGACGCTCATTCTGAACAGTCACGCGTTCTATACCAGGATATACTGGGTCTCAATTTTAGTGGTTCAGAGATGGTTGAACAGGAGGGTGTTACCACACATTTTTATGATGTGGGTGAATCCAATATAGAACTCCTTGAGCCCATCTCCCCAGAGTCTCCCGTGGGTAAATTCTTATCTAAACGCGGACCTGGTTTGCACCACATCGCCCTTGAAGTTGAGGACCTTGATGGCTACGTCGTCAAATTGAAGGAATCTGGCATTGAGTTGCTCAGTGAAGCGCCGAGACTGGGAGCTCACAATATGCGGATCATTTTTATTCACCCCAAGTCAGCAGGTGGTGTGCTGATTGAATTGTGTGAAAAGATCTAAGCCAGGATGATCGATCTATTGCCCCTGAGATACCATTTTTAAAACTGAAGACCAATTTCGCTTAAAGAAAATCCAAGCTTTCCTACCGCCACCTTTTAGATTTTCAGCATGAGCGTCACAGAAGCCCCCTATAAGGCCAAGTTAAAAGATTTACCCACCCAGCCTGGTGTCTACTTTTACTATGATAAAAATGGTAAGATCATTTATATCGGTAAGGCAAAAGTATTAAGGAATAGAGTAAAATCATATTTTACCGGCACGCCTGACAGTCCCAAAACAGCCCGGCTCGTGGCGAGGATCTGGGACTTACAGACACTGGTGACCCGCACTGAGGTTGAAGCTCTCCTCACAGAAGCCAACCTGATCAAACAGCATCGCCCACGCTTCAATATTGATTTGCGGGATGACAAAACCTTCCCGTATATCCGCATTACCAACGAAGATTATCCCCAGGTATTTGTCACTCGAACGATTGTAAAGGATGGGTCGATTTACTACGGACCCTACACAAATGTGAAGGGTTTAAGAGCCGCACTGGCAGTCATAAAGCGCATATTCACGATTCGCAGCTGCAGCTATCGTATGGATGATGAATCTGTTGCTGCTAAAAAAGTACAGCTATGTCTGGACTATCATATTGGAAAATGTGATGGCCCCTGTCAGGGCTTGGTTTCAAAACAGGAATATGCTGAAATGATAAGTCGTGTTGAGGACTTCCTCAAAGGCAGGACGGACAATGTGGATACCTATCTCTCTCAAAAAATGCAATCGGCCGCCGAGAATCAGGAATATGAGCAGGCCGCCCGGCACCGGGATCAACTGGAAGCCGTGAGATCCTATGTAAGTCGGCAACGTCTGAAAACAACCGACTTTGAGGATAGGGATGTGCTCGGTGTTGCTCGCCAGGATAATCTTACCTGCGGGATTCTGATCCGCATTCGAGCAGGGAAACTCATTGGGAAAGAGCAGTTTCGCTTTCGCGGGAGTGAAGATGAAGACATGCCCAGCATCCTGAGTCGCATGATCACGAGGGTTTACGAAGACGCTTCTTTTATCCCTCGGGAAATATTGGTTCCGGCTGAAATTGCTGATCTGGATATGATCCAGGCCTGGCTCAAGGATGTTTCAGGCGTGAAGATCAACTTCCTGATACCACAGAAGGGCGAGAAAAAAACTCTTTTGGATCTGGCTGAACGCAATGCCGAACTTGTGCTAAAAGATTGGGCACTGGAACAAGCCCAACGTGTGGAAATTGTACCAAAAATGGTGCGCTCACTCCAGGAAGATCTAAATCTACCAGCGCCACCGAGGCGAATAGAGGGCTACGATATATCTCATCTTGGAGGGACTGAAACTGTGGCTTCTCTGGTTTGTTTTGTTGATGGGAAACCGGCCAAGCGGGAATATCGTAAATACCAGATCAAAACCGTCAAGGGAATCGATGACTTTGCCAGCATGAAGGAAGTCATTCACCGCAGATATACCCGGGTGAAAGCAGAGGGGCTTCCTGAAGCCGATTTGATCCTTATTGATGGAGGCAAAGGTCAATTGAGCGCTGCTGTTGAAGTTCTGGAACGGTTGGGATTATCCCATATTCCCATATTGGGTCTGGCAAAGCGTCTGGAGGAAGTATTCCTTCCCGGGGAATCCTTATCGCTGGGAATACCGAAAACCAGTCCATCTATCATATTACTACGCCGCATTCGAGATGAAGCGCATCGTTTTGCTATTACCTTTCAGCGAAAACGGAGAGGGAAAGCAATGGTTCACTCCGCCCTGGATGACATCAAGGGTATTGGTCAGTCCAGACGGGTTGCTCTGATCCAATACTTTCGCTCACTTAAAAATATTAAAAATGCCAGTATTGAGGAAATTTCACATGTGCCCGGGATTTCACTTACTATGGCCAGGAGAATAAAAGAGGGGCTAAGCTGATGGTCTTCGATTTTACCGAAAAAGAAAAAGGAATTCAACCCCGGACGATCTGGTGCCTGGGAAGAAATTATGCGAAGCATGCGGAAGAGCTGGGAAATGCAGTTGAAGCCAGACCCTTGGTATTCCAGAAGGGGCTTAATGCTTTGGTCCCCATGCAGAGAGCTCAAAAATTATTTAGCGACCACGGCGACGTGCACTACGAGACTGAGATCGTTGCCCTCATGGATCGAAATGAGAATGGCGCTTTTATTACCGCAATCGGCCTGGGTCTGGATCTCACCTTAAGGGACCTGCAAAACGAATTGAAATCTGCCGGAAAACCCTGGACCCTGGCAAAATCATTTGATGGGGCGGCCATCGTAAGTCGATTTGTTGCCTTAAATGAATTTCCATCCTTGAATCAGATTCGATTCACCATGCTGATCAATGGAGAAATAAGACAGCGGGGGGACAGTAGCCAGATGATTCTACCTCTGGAAAAGATCCCGGCATATCTGGAGGAATTTACTGACTTGCAACCCGGCGATATTATCTTCACTGGCACGCCTGAAGGCGTCGGTGCCCTGAACCCTGGAGATGAGGTTAGTCTCGATCTGGCGGGTCACCAGATAGGAACAGTCCGGTTTAGCTGATTTAAGACACCTAGCTGGAGATTGAGCCTGTTTGCCCTGCGAAGTGGTGGTCGAAATCTCGGGTTGAGTTTGTTGTTATTAATAGGGTAGATAAGACGGGGCTTAGACCAACTCAGCCACCGACTTGTAATGAAACTGATTAGAGAGATTTTTTGTATATGACTTCAAGTAATGTTCGTGTTCGTTTTGCCCCCAGCCCGACGGGCTATTTACATATTGGCGGTGTACGCACCGCTCTCTTTAATTGGCTGTTTGCCAGACATCATGGGGGAAAATTTATTCTCCGTGTTGATGACACCGATCGGGCCCGAAATGTCCAGGAGGCCCTCCAGCCGATCATGGAAGGATTTAAGTGGTTGGGCATCGAATGGGATGAAGGTCCTGATATTGGTGGTCCACATGCTCCCTATTTTCAATCGAAGCGTTCAGATTTGTATACAACGGCTGTTGAAAAGTTGCTGCAAAAGGGTCTGGCCTACAAAGACTTCTCCAGACCAGAGGAATTTGCTGCAGAGCGGCAGGCAGCCGAGCAAGAAAAGCGTCAATTTATTTATAGTCGAAGGTGGATGGCAGAATCTGAAGCGGACGCCAAACAATTTATTGCGGAAGGACGAGATTCCGTCGTACGACTAAAAATGCCCAGGGAGGGTACCTGTGAATTCCACGATCTGATTCGTGGGGATATGTCTTTTGAATGGGCAGGTGAGCAGGATCATGTGATCCAACGGAAGGATGGCTCCTGTCTCTATCACCTCACCAGTGTGGTGGATGACGGCGCTTTTGAGATCAGTCATGTTATTCGCGCCATCGAGCATCTGCCAAACACTCCTCGTCAGATCTTCATTGCCCAGAGTTTGGATCTGGATTTACCGGAATATGCCCATCTGCCCTTTGTGGCAGAGCCAGGAAGCTCCCATAAACTGAGCAAACGAAAATTGGATAAATATCTCAAAAACAGAGACTTTAAGACACTGTTTGATCGCGGTGACCGTATTGCACAGAAAATTGGACTGCCCGCATCCCCTGAAACCTTCAATCCTGTCATT
>CAZVSF010000096.1:0-10816 GCA_964630195.1 uncultured Lentisphaeria bacterium | reverse complement strand
GTGCCATGCGCTCAGCAGCTCAGATCATTTCTTATGAAATCCCGGTTGGTATCACACTGATCGCCGTTGTTGCGGTCGTCGGAAGTTTGAATCTTCAAACCATTATTGAGGCACAGGGAGGCACCGGTAATTTGTTCCATTGGATACCCATTGCCCTGCCAAACTGGTTTATCTTCCATAGCCCATTTCTCTTTTTAGCTGCATTTGTCTATCTCATTGGAGCAACGGCCGAAATTAATAGAACCCCCTTTGATATACCTGAATCAGAATCGGAACTGGTGGCCGGGTTTATGACGGAGTTCTCAGGATTGAGATGGGCGCTGTTCTTTCTGTCGGAATATGCGAACGCCACGCTGGTTGCCTTTTTAGTATCCATCATCTTTTTTGGAGGATGGCAAAGTCCCTTCGCCAACTATGAGGAAACTCAGATCGGTCTGACAATCCTGAGCATCATTGCTATTCTATGGACACTCTTTGTCAGAGCGAAGACCAGGCGTTTATCCGTATATCCGATTGGTTTGAGTCTGGTGATCACTGTTTCTGCCTGGCTTTTCCCAGGATTTGCGATCTGGATGGCATCCCCAGGTATTTTCTGGATGCTGCTAAAAGTTGGATCCATCATCTTCCTGTTGATGTGGTTCCGCTGGACGTTTCCAAGATTACGTGTGGATCAACTCATGTATGTGAGTTGGAAAGTAATCCTTCCCTTATCACTTATAAATCTCATGGGTGTGGCCATCTGGATGTGGCTTACCGGTGAAATTCAATTCTAGGATAGATGCATGAGCTATTTCAGTAATATTTCAAATGCGATCACCACCCTGGTTGATGGGATGAAGGTGACCATGGGGTACTTTGTTCGGCCCCGTGAACACGTCACCCTGCAGTACCCGGATGAGGTCTGGCCGATCCCCACCAGAAACATTGGTGTCGGTGAACTGGACAGCTACAATACGATCCGCTCCAAACTGGTCGTTGATTTTGAAGATTGTATTGGGTGCAAAGCTTGCGAGCGCGCTTGCCCGGTAGATTGTATTGATATTGAAACCTTTAAGGCTGGCCCTGATGAAGATATTGGTACAACAAAAAATGATACCAAGATCAAATTGAGGGTTACCAGTTTCACCATTGATATGAGTGAATGCATGTTTTGTGACCTCTGCACACCCCCATGTCCTGAAGATTGCATCCGCATGACACCAGATTATCAATTTATTAGCAATGATAATGTAAAGCTCGCTGTGACACCTGAGGAACGCTGGAGAGATCGGAACCACTTGATCTATGAATTCTCCAAGGTTTCACCTGAGGAACGCGCACAACGCCAGGCTGCAGCTGAAAAGGCTGCCGCGGAGAAAGCAGCCGCAATGGAAGCCAAGCGACTTGCTGCTGAAAAAGCTGCTGCAGCCAAAGCAGCGCAGGAAGCTCAGGAAGCTGAAAAGGCTGGATCCGAAGAAGCAACGATTTCAAGCCAGGATATTCCGGGAGAAACTTCTATGCCCGGTCCTGCTTCTCCAGAATCCATCCCGACTCCACCACAAGCACCTGAGGGAGAAACCATGGAGAGACATGATCTTCCCATGGAGAGCAGATCCGGAGAGAATCCTCTGACCGCGCCGCCATCAGCGACTGAAAAAACTGCCGATTCTGAAACCTCAACTGAACCGGAAGAACCTTCAAAAGGGGAGACTGAGAATGGCTGATTTCGTTTTCTGGATTATCTGGGCACTGATCGTCGCATCGGCAGCACTGGTAGCATTCGGAAATAACCTGATTCATTCGGTGTTTGCCCTCATGGGTACCTTTTTAGGGGTCGCCGGAATTTACATTTTTCTAAATGCTGACTTCCTGGCCGTAACGCAGATCGTTGTGTATGTCGGTGGTATTCTGGTTTTGCTGGTATTTGGAATTATGCTCACCAATCAAATCTCAACAGCTACAATTTCCCAGAGCTCGGTACAAAAGGGGCTGGGATTGGTCGTGGTCCTGGCTGTCATTGGAATTATTCTTTCTGTTGTCTTACCCCATGACTGGGTCGGATCAACACTGCCCATGGCCTTCAATGATACTGTGAGTGGCATTGGTAAATTACTCTTCACAGACTATCTGATACTGTTTGAGATCGCCTCGGTACTATTACTGGGTGCTCTCATCGGTGCTGCCACGCTGGCGAGAAAGGAGCAGTAGAATGGATCATCTGTCTTCATATCTCGTCTTAAGTGCTATCCTGTTCAGTCTGGGACTGTATACAGTTATTACACGACGCAACGCTGTGGCCATCCTTATGGGTGTGGAGCTTATTTTGAATGCTGCCAATATCAACTTCGTGGCTTTCTCAAAATTTGTGACTCATAATCTGGATGGACATCTCATGTCGGTCTTTATCATTATGCTGGCTGCCGCTGAAGCTGCCGTGGCCCTAGCAATTGTCTTAAACCTTTATAACGATCGCGGGCACATCAATGTTGATGAAGCCAACGCACTTAAACAGTAGGTGCAGTTGATATGATTAAAATAGCACTCTTCATCCTGTTCCTCCCGCTTCTATCATTTGTCTTTCAGATCTTTACGTTTCGACGCTTTGAAGAGAAGAAAGGGGAATGGGTCTCTGTCGGTATTCAATTTACAACCTTGATCCTCTCCCTGGTCATGTTGGGTATGATGCTTTCCAAGAGCGATCCCAATTTCAGCCTCGAACTCCATCAAAGCTGGCTGGATCTGGGTCTCTTCAAGATCGATCTGGGCGTTTATATTGACAATATCACGGTGATCATGCTGGTCGTCGTAGCGCTCATCTCATCACTGGTTCATCTGTATTCAACAGCCTATATGGCAGGTGATGTCCGTTTCTCAAGATATTTTGGATTCTTAGGAATCTTCACCTTCTCCATGAATGGTATTGTCCTCTCGAACAGTCTCTTCATGATCTACATCTTCTGGGAATTGGTCGGTTTATCCTCATACTTGCTGATTGGTCACTGGTGGGAAAAAGATTCTGCAGCTAACGCCAGCAAGAAAGCCTTTATCACCAATCGTGTCGGTGATATCGGCATGTTTACCGGCATGTTGATCATTGCCACTGTCTTGGGGACCTTTAATTTTCAGTTGATCGGAGAGCGCATTCACGACGGCATGTGGGCAGCCAATGCCGGTATGTTATTCGGTGGAATCGAGCCCCATAAATTATTGACTGTTGCTGGTATCCTCATCTTTATGGGAGCCGTTGGAAAATCTGCACAATTTCCACTCCATGTCTGGCTACCCGATGCCATGGAAGGTCCCACGCCAGTATCAGCATTGATCCATGCAGCTACAATGGTTGCTGCCGGTGTTTATCTCACGGTCAGAATTTTCCCATTTCTCACAGCAGATGCAATGGCGACCATCGCCTTTATCGGAGGCTTCACTGCGATGTATGCGGCCACCATTGCCATCACTCAAAATGATATCAAGAAAGTATTGGCTTACTCTACGGTAAGTCAGCTGGGCTATATGATTATGGCTCTGGGTACTGGCGCCTATGTCGCTGGCTTTTTTCACCTTGTGACCCACGCTATGTTCAAGGGCGCCTTATTCCTTGCTTCTGGATCCGTTATTCATGCCATGCATCATAGTTTGCATAAGCTCCACGATCATGAAACAGATCCCCAGGATATGCGCAACATGGGTGGACTGAAAACCAAGATGCCCATCACCTTCGCTGTATTTATGGTAACGTCAGCGTCCATCTCAGGAATACCGCTATTTTCAGGCTTCTTGAGCAAAGATGCAATATTAGCAGGATCCTGGGCCTATGCCGCCAATGTGCACGATGGCTGGCTGGCTCATATGCATCTCGCATGGATTCTCCCGGTCTTCGGATTTGGTGCTGCAGCCATAACAGCCTTTTATATGTTTCGTCTCATTTTCATGACCTTCTATGGCGAAGCAAAAAAGCCTCAGATATTCAAACATATCCAGGAGTCACCCAAGGTGATGACCATTCCCTTGATCGTGCTGGCCATACTCTCACTATTTCTCGTGTTCACGCTGCCATCTGTGAATCCAGTATCTGACCATGGATGGTTTACAACGGTGATCCAATCACCCGAGAGCGCAGTAACTACTGGCGCAGCTTTTGATCTGGAACATTTTGAGCACGGATTGCATGAAGCCCACCTGCCTGCCATGATCACATCATTATTGGTTGCAGGTCTGGGTATTCTTTTTTCCGTTCTCATCTACCTGTTAAATAAAATTTCTGCAGAGAAGATCGCCATCAAACTGGGTGCTCTTTACAAGGGCTCCTTTAATAAATGGTATATGGATGAATTCTATATCAACGGCATTATCAGACCCTTCTTGAAGGGGTGTGATGCAGTTGGTCGTTTTGATCTGGATTTTTATGATCACTATCTCATCAATGGATGGGGTCGCAATACCAAACGCACTTCACGGGGAGTGGGTCTGGCAGATGATCTCATCGTGGATGGTGCCGTCAATTTTGCCGGTATCATCTTTCAATGGTTGGGCTGGACCTTAAAGTTCATCCAGACCGGTAAAATTCAAAATTATCTCATTTTTGTATTGATCGGCGCAGTTACGCTGTACGTCGTCAATGTATTCTAGGACTGAAGGAGTCGATTAACGCCATGGAAAATCATTTACTAAGCATTGTAACCTTCCTGCCAGTATTTGGAGCGGTGATTATTGCCCTGATCCCCAAGGAAAAGTTGGACTTTATCCGCTGGGGTTCGGCAGCCATTACAGGTCTACAGCTCATACTGGCAATCTGGATTCTTTATATTTTCGATTTCTCAAGTTCTGAGGTTCAGCTCCAGGAGCACTATGCCTGGATACCAGCTTTCAATATCGAATATTTTATGGGAGTCGATGGCCTGAGTGCACCCATGATCCTATTAACATCTCTCTTGAGTTTTCTGGCTATTTTCACGTCATGGAATATTGATAAAGCCCAAAAGGGATATTTTGCGCTCTTCCTCTTACTTGACGCAGGAATGATGGGTGTTTTTTCAGCCCTTGATTTCTTCCTGTTCTATATTTTCTGGGAAGTCATGCTACTGCCAATGTATTTTCTCATTGGTATCTGGGGCGGTCCACAGCGTGAATATGCCGCCATCAAGTTTTTCTTATACACTTTGTTTGGATCAGTATTGCTCTTACTGGGAATGCTGGCTCTGTATTTTATTTCCGAGCCTCACACATTCAACATGTTGATCCTGGCTGAGCACTCAGCACAATTTGGACAAACACTCCTGCTGGGGATGAATGCCGGTAGGGTAATATTTATCCTGTTATTCATCGGCTTCGCCATCAAAGTACCCATTTTTCCATTCCATACCTGGTTGCCTCTGGCTCACGTTGAAGCACCCACAGCCATCTCTGTGATTCTTGCCGGTGTTCTGCTGAAAATGGGAACCTATGGATTCCTCAGGATCAGCTTTCCTGTCCTGAAAGATGCCACCCTATGGTTCGCCCTGCCGCTGGCAATACTCGGCCTTATAAACGTCATCTACGGCGCAATGGCGGCATTGGCACAAAGGGATCTAAAGAAGATGGTGGCATACTCATCTGTTTCTCACATGGGCTTTGTTCTTTTGGGCATGGCTGCCTTGACCCCTGCTGGTATGAATGGTGCGGTTTTCCAGATGTTTAACCACGGAACCATATCAGCCATGTTGTTTATGTTGGTTGGCGTTGTTTATGATCGTGCGCATCATCGTGATATTGAGGGCTTTGGCGGTATTGCCAAGGTCGTTCCCATTTATGCCGGTGTCACAGCCATGGCATTCTTTGCCGGACTTGGCCTACCTGGTTTCTCAGGCTTTATTTCAGAAGCCTTGTGTTTTATTGGTGCCTTCCCGGTCTTTACCTGGATCACGATCTTTGCTACCGTGGGTATTGTTCTCAACGCAGGATATTTCCTGTGGGCTTACCAGCGCATTTTCATGGGCGAACTCAATGCCAAGTATGAGAAGTTGGAAGAAATTAATAATCGTGAACTGTTTGCTCTGGTCCCTCTAGCCATTATCACGTTCTTCCTTGGTGTTTATCCAACACCCATGCTGAATTTGATGAGTAGCACTTTGAACCACTTGGTGGAAGCTGTCAAAACCGCTGGAATGGTCGCTGGTCTGTAATCAAATAGGATATTCTTATGAACCTTAATCAAATCATGACGGATCTCTCCTATTTCATACCTGAGATGATGCTCACCGGGATATTGCTTCTCGTCATACTATTCGATCTGTTCCAGAAGGATGACTCATCCATTCGATCAGGGTATCTTGCTCTTGGAGGTATGGTTCTCGTTACCCTGGCATTGATCGGCCAGGACATTTCAGCATCGGTTGGCATATTCTCCAACATGCTTGCCATGGACCCCTTCAGCAATTTTCTAAAAATTCTCGTGAGTCTCGGTACCATCCTGGTGATGTGGATGTCATTTAACTCCAACGAACTCAAGGGGAGAAGGGTCGGCGAATATTATGTGTTGATACTTACGCTGGTCCTGGGTATGTATTTCCTTGTCTCTGCAACCCATCTGATGAGTATTTACATTTCTCTGGAAATGGTAAGTATCATGAGCTACCTGCTCTCAGGATACCTCAAGGAACAAGTGCGATCTAACGAAGCATCCATAAAGTATGTCGTATTTGGCGCTTTCAGCTCCGGTATTCTGCTTTATGGTTTTTCATTGTTATATGGGCTTACGGGCAGCGCAAATATATACGAAATCCAGGCTGCGCTCTCCTCCGGTGGGGTCTCCCCGGGACTTATGATGATCACACTTATTATGATTCTGGTTGGCTTTGGCTACAAAGTAGCAGCCGTTCCTTTTCATTTCTGGACGCCTGATGTTTACGAGGGTGCCCCAGCTCCCATTACAGCCTATTTATCTGTGGCTCCAAAGGCTGCCGGGTTAGCCATCATCATTCGGTTTTTCAATGTTGCCCTTTCCAGCGCAGGCAATCCAAACATGGAAGCCTGGTCCGCACTTGCAAACATGAATTGGCAAGCTGTGATCGGTGTGCTTGCTGTGCTTTCCATGACGGTTGGAAATGTCGTTGCCATACAGCAGTCCAATATCAAGCGCATGCTGGCATATTCCAGTATTGCCCACGCAGGATACATGCTGCTGGGTGTCGTGGTTGCCGATCAGACTGGTGTGGCCGCCGTGCTGTATTATGCAGCTGTTTATATGTTGATGAATCTGGGTGCCTTTTTTGTAGCCATACATATCAAAAATGCTTTTGATACAGAAGAGATCGAAGATTACCAAGGGCTGGGCTACAAGGCACCTGTTCTCGGTGTTTTGATGGCTATTTTCATGTTTTCGCTTACAGGCCTGCCACCGACCGGTGGTTTTGTGGCCAAGTTCTATATCTTCCGTGCGCTGATCGAATATGGTGATATGTATTTCTGGCTGGCAATAATCGGTCTCATCAATGGTGTTGTCTCACTTTATTATTACATGCGAGTGGTCAAAGCCATGTATTTTAGTAAAATGGAGCTTCCCGATACCGTTCATAATGCTCCCCTGAATGTGACGGTATTGTTGAGTGTCCTGGCACTACCGCTACTTTTTGCCTGGATGCTGGGTGATCCGCTTTCCACATTCGCTCAAAATGCTGTTCAATTTTTTGTCCAGTAATTAGATCCATAGATTTGCTTAAAACCCTGCCTTTTCGGTGGGGTTTTTTTATGGCAACAAGACCGATGGTCCTGGTAAATATCTGCTGTCTTCCGTGCTTTATGAGTGGGTGGAACGAGGAATAATATAATGGCTCATATCTGAGCTGACTGCCAGGATTTCATCTCATCAACTAAATTGACATCATGAACCAATTTCGAGCATGTCTATTGATAAGTACAGCTCAGATCAGGCATCTTCATCAGGTTCGTTTGAATCAAATTTCCAGTGACCGGTTTCATCTATCCAGACTGCTTTCTCCAATATTCTATTTTTATTGCACTTTATGCGATATTCAATGCCATCATAGCTTCTGTATCTAAAATTGTTATCCTTAAAATATTTGCCAGTGAGATCACCCTTTTTGATATTATTCCAATCTCGCCCGACTACTTTTTTATAAGATTCACTAATGGGATAGCTGCCTTCTCTGGCGTAATACATACGCAATTGTTTCCTGACAAAACCGATCCCAGCCACGGCTTCACTGCGTTTGGCGATCTCAAGGTTGTGCTTGTAGATGGGAACTGCAGCCCCGACCAGCACAGCGATGATCACGACCACGATCATCAGCTCCACCAGAGAGAAACCATAGATTGATTCTGTTTTTCTCAAAACATGCAGTTCTTCATTTGTCCACCGACTATTATTTATCAGAGAATATATAACTTATTGGTTGAAATAGGTATACGATTCAGTCACGAATCAACACATAGCGGGTGCCAGAACACATTGGGAGGGGTGAAAATGATTGAAAGCTTATTTAGCCATTGACCAAATAAGCTTCCAATTTTAGAAAAGCGGGGTCAGACTATTTGACCAACCCCAGCTTTTTTAGTTCCTTTTCATAGCGGTTTACCAGATCATCCATGTTATCGATCACAGCCTGGACAGCATCTGGTTTGGTCATATCCACACCCGCTTGCTTTAACTGCTCAACGGGATAGTCACTTCCACCTGATTTTAGCAGATTGATATAGTTCTCTCTGGCTTTCTTCTTGGATCTTCGGCTGCCCTCATTCATCTGCTTGAAGAGTGCTGCGGAGGCAGCATAACTTGTGGCATATTGGTAAACATAGTATGGGACAGATGAAAAATGGGGGATACGCGCCCAGGTCACATCATAAAGATCGTGATTTGCCATTGAATCACCATAAAAAGTAACCAGCACATCATGGTAGACCTGATTCAGCACATCCGCTGTGATGGGTTGGCCATCTTCAACCAGTTTGTGAACCTGGTATTCATAATCGGCAAACAATACCTGCGTATAGAATGTCCCGGCGATATTGTCGATGGCGTGACTTAAGAGAACGAGTCGTTCCTTGGGGTCCTTGCTGTTTTTAAGCATGTATTCCAACAGGTGTGCTTCAGCCATGGTGGAAGCAACTTCTGCCACGAACAGGGTGTAGCCAGAATTGGAAAATGTCTGGGCCTCATTAGCAAGCATCGTATGAACGGTATGACCCATTTCATGCGCCAATGTAAATACGTTATCCAGGGTGTTATTATAATTCAAGAGCATAAAAGGATGGACGCCGTAAAGTCCAGCGGAGAACGCACCTGTTGTCTTTCCAGGAGTCTCATATACATCCACCCAGCCTGGTGAAAATGCCTGTATCTGGTTATTGCTATATTCCTTGCCCAGAGGCTTGACAGATTTCTGAACCATTTGAGCCACACCATCATAGTCATAATCCTTATCAAACTCGATCACATGTATAGCCGAATCGTAACCATCATACTCATCCAGCTTTAGGGCTTCCTTACGCAGTTTGTGATAGCGTTGCAGGGGCGCGGTCCCAGCTCTGCCTGCTTCCAATAGATTCAAGTATACATCTACTGGAATGTTGTTCCTTTCCAGGGTGGCTTCCAGGGTGGATTCATAATTCCGAGCTTGAGCAAATGCCCAATCTCTCTGACAGATACCATTGTATGAGGCGGCGTATGTATTGATATTTTTATTGTAGGTACCATTGCGCTCCAGGAAAGCAGCCTTTCTGTCCTCATGGTTGCGACTGGTGTTGAATATACGGCTGGCTTCACCTTCTGATATCTGTACTTCCTCTCCAGTGGAGAGCGTAATGGTACCGAATTTAATATCAGCAGTGGAGAGTTGATTGTAGACATCTCCAGGAACACCACTCAAGGGGCTGAAATAGGAGAGGAGACGCTCACTGTTCTCATTCAGGACATGAGCTTGTTGCCTATAGAGATCTTCGATACCAAATCGATAAGGTGCTAATTTGGGATTCTCTGCAAAAGTCTTTTCCATGGACTCCCAGGGTATCTCGAGCATCTCCGGGGCAAACCAGGCTGTAGCGGTTCCAAATTTTGAGAACAGGATGGAAACCTGCTGCAATTTAGCATAGACTTCATTATCGCGATTATCCAATGCGCGAATCAATCCAGCATAGGTTTGCACACGATCGGTGAGCAGACTTAGCTCTTCCCTCAGGGTGAATGCTTTTAGCAGATTCTGTGGACCACCGGAAAGGGTGCCCTTGAGGCTGCTATATTCATCCATCAGACCTTCGAGGCGATTCAAGTCCTGCTCCCAGGCATTCCAGTCGCTATATATATCACTCATGTTCCATTTGTACTTGCTGTCGATCTCCGCTCTCTCCTTTGGTGCGGCGAGAAGCAGTTGTGACAAAAGCAATAATAGTACAAGTTGTGAACTGTTTTTCAAAAACGATTTCATGGCATACTCCATCTATATGACTGTAATAATATTGATCGTGAGCGGCGGCTTATCACGTCCCCAACCCCTGGGGATTATCGGTTTCAAAATATAATAAATTGAAAGCTTTCACATGCCAAGCTTTATTACATTTTTGTGATGGTAGTCGTGGACTGATCGTGATATAAAAGAGGCTGTCCCATAACCTGAGATGGTCTCTTTTATTTTAGCCACAGATAGACACAGATTTTCACAGATTTGCGTAAAATCTATGCTCAAGACTTATTCTCAATCCTAGAAGGTCAAGATCGGGTCACCAGAGACCGATAAATCAGATCTTTCTTCTTTGATAGTCCTTTTCACCCTCAGTTTCATCAGATTTTACGCAATAGCAACCAACCCGAACTCTATAGTTATAAAAGTTTCTCAATAACACCAGG
>CAZVSF010000095.1:0-11089 GCA_964630195.1 uncultured Lentisphaeria bacterium | reverse complement strand
CTAATAAATTAAAGGCAACACTCACAATGACCCAGACCTGATTGAATCCCCATTCCCAACCCCGCCAGGAGCAGGTGCAAAAAGGCTGACCCATCCGTGCTCCTTAATTCGATAGTTTGACGTTTAAAGGGTGAAATATAGCGATCCTTCAGTCGATCATTAATGACACTGGCCATATCCTCACCCCGTCGCCACCCCAGTGGAACCCTGATCAGGGCAGATCGATTAAAGTCACTCCAGAACAGCTTGGTCGGCGATTCTTGCCCCGGTACCAATCGCAGGTAGGATGCGGCAATGGTATTACCAAACGCCGTCAGGGATGGGGCGTAGCGCAATAGTCCCCCAATGGCCTGCTTGGCTACAGTGGACAATTCACCATTGGCGTTGGTCATGATATTGTTGTTATTCTGTAGCAGCTCCACATGAAAATGCAGACCGGTCCCGGCATACCCCGCCTCTAATTTCGGTGCAAATGTTGCCAGTAAGTCATATTGAGCAGCCACTTCGCGGACAACATATTTTGCCAGGCTCAGATAATCTGCTGCCCACTCAATGGGAGCAGGTAGAAACTCTATTTCAAACTGTTCAGCGTACTTGCCGTTGATTGATTCATCCTGGCTATCGATAGATCTGATCGTGCCAACTTCTGAATGTCCATATTTCACGTGACCTGTGATATCTGCAATGATTTCCAGCATTTCTTTGACTACATCAAGATATCTCGAGAAGGGTCCCGCAGAATGATAGCCGCCCTGCGCAGGCAAGGGATAGAGTTCGTCCTCCTGCTCACCGATCAGGTAAAACTCCAATTCACCCAGAGCCCATAGATCATAACCATGCTTTTGTTTCAACGATTCAGCAGCTTGCTTAAGAATATTATCTGGACAAAATTCGGCCAATTTTTCATCCTTATCCAAAAATCGACACAGAAAGCAAATACTCTTATCATCAAATGGATCAATAAAAGCGGAAGCATATACAGGTACCACGTAAAGGTCTGAGGATGAGGTCCCTACCATCCCCTTGAAAAGACTTGAGCCATCCACACGCTCACCTGCTGCAAGAATTCGCTCTGCATAATTCATTGAATTTACAGGCAAAATGAGCTGTTTAAGTCGACCATCACCTGCGGTATAATGAAAAGTAATCCGCTTCATCTTATTTTGATTTATAAAATTCAGCAAATCACTTCTCTGCAGATTTTTGGGACTGATACCTAGAATGCTGGCTACAGATAAGCTCATGTTCTTCCTCCTGATTCAGCCCAATCTATTTCAGCTCCCTTAGCGAACAAGATGAGTTTTAATCAGCAGGTAGAAATACTATGACAGCTGATCCCAATAAACATGAAAACTATTGAATTGACAGGCAGGGGAATTATAATCGTCTCGTGCTTTTGTGTGAAGAATTATTTCAAATCAAGGATACCCCATGAAATTTATTATTTCCCTCATCTCGGTGCTTATGCTCCTGCAGTGTGCCATTCCCATGCAGTCACAACAAGCTTCCATCAGCGAAAAAGAAATTTATGAACATATCGCTTTTTTAGCCTCAGATGACCTCGAGGGTCGCAAACCTGGCACCCCTACAGGCGACAGGGCTGCCGACTATATTGCAGATAATTTCAGACAACTGGGTCTCACATTACTTGGTGAGGATGGGAAGCAATATTTCAATGTGGTTACCTCTGTTTCATTAGGTCCTGACAATAACCTGAGTGGTCCTGGGATAGAGGGGCTACCCGGGGAAAATTATACCCCTACAGCTTTTTCCGCATCGACCAGTCTGAGTGCGCCTGTGGTATTTCTTGGATATGGCTTTCAGTTTGAAAGCGATACCTTGAGCTGGGATGACTATGCATCGGTAAATGTTAAGGGTAAATGGGTCATGATATTCCGCGGAACCCCGGAAAACGATGCCCGCTCAAGTAAGTTTGATAAATACGCAGCTTTACGTCATAAGCTTATGATAGCGCGAGACAATGGTGCCAGCGGGGTCATATTTGTAAGCGGAAGTAAATTTGAAGAAAAAGATGAGCTCATGGATCTTTTGATCGAACGTAATCTTTCACAGGCCACCCTTCCCGTGCTACATATGAAACGTGAACTGGCTAACCAGATCCTGGCAGCCAGTGACAATACGGTCAATGCCCTGGAAACCACTCTCGATGAAAATTTAATGCCAGCAAGTATTGATCTACAGATCGAGCTATCTGCGACGACTGAGATCATTCAAAAAGAGGTGAGAACTCAGAATGTGATCGCTCTACTCCCGGGAGCTGACCCTGTGCTGAAAGATGAATATATTGTCGTGGGAGCCCACTATGATCACCTCGGTTGGGGTGGCAGAGGGTCCGGCTCTCGCCGACCTGACACTTCCGCTGTACATAATGGGGCTGATGACAATGCCTCTGGTGTTGCTGCTGTACTGGAAATGGCAGAGAAATTTGCGCTGAGCAAACCAGCACCCCGGAGAAGCATTTTATTCATGGCTTTTGGCGCTGAGGAAATGGGTCTTCTGGGATCCAAATTCTTCACCTCAAATCCACTGGTTGACAAATCTCAGATCAAACAGATGTTCAACCTGGATATGGTGGGCAGACTCAAGCCGACAAAGCCCACGCTGACAGTGGGTGGCACGGGGACAGCCAAGGGTATGGAGAATTATCTGGCTGAGCATGCCAAAGACAGACCCTTTCAATTGTCCACCACACCAGATGGCTATGGTCCCTCCGATCATGCCTCCTTTTATGTGGAAGATATACCGGTTTTATTTTTCTTTACCGGGATCACCGAAGAATACCATACACCTGCAGATGATATTGAAACCATAAATGTTTCTGGCGAAAAAGCCATTGCGGAATATGCCTATAGCCTGATCAAGGATCTAAGCAACAGTGACAAGACTTTCGAATTTCAAGAGGCCGGTCCGAAAGGACCACCCAAAGGCGGCAAGCGTGGAAAAGTCAAGATGGGAATCATCCCTGATTTTGCCGCTTCAAATACCAGTGGTTTTCTCCTGGGTGGTGTTGTGCCTGGCGGTCCAGCAGCCCGGGCAGGGATGCAATCAGGTGATGTAATGATAGCCCTGGAAGGTCTATCTGTCATGAATATCTATGATTATATGAATCGCATGTCTGACATAAAACCAGGACAGCGGGTCACGGTAGAGGTCATGCGTGGTGAAGAAAAATTAATCCTTATTGTTCAACTATAGGAATTACGATGTCAATCAATAGCAAACAACAAGCGTGGATATTGTGGATTCTCGCCATCATCGTCACCCTGGCATCAGTCGTATACCAGCGCAGGACGGGACCGACATACCCCGTAAAAGGTGAAGTAAATATTAATGGAGAAACGATCAGTTACTACTTGCTTCGCTCCCAAAATACTGGTGCAGAGGCTGAGATCGCGCTAGATGCTTCGAAACCAGATTTTAATGCCACCTTAAAATGGAAGCGCTTTAAGAGCAATGATGAGTGGCAGTTCACCCCATTTAGCATGGTTGATGGGCGATTAAAAGCCTATCTGCCTTCACAGCCTCCTGCAGGCAAGATCATTTATCAAGTCAATCTGATAACACTCCAGGGCAATACTGTCCCCCTGGTGGATAAGCCAGTTGTTCTTCGTTACAAGGGCGCTGTTCCTGCAGGCATACTCGTCCCCCACATTCTATTTATGTTTACTGCCATGCTCATGGCGACACGGACAGGAATGGCCGCATGGGTTGAGAGCCCCTTTACCATGCGCTACATTCTCATTTCTGGCGCCTTTCTATTTATGGGTGGGATCATTCTTGGCCCCATCGTTCAAAAATACGCTTTTGATGCCTACTGGACGGGTTGGCCGTGGGGTACAGATCTGACAGACAATAAGACAGCCATCGCTTTTATATCATGGATGCTGGCAGCCTGGCGACAGAATAAAACGGGAAATGCCAAGTCATGGATCATATCAGCAGCTGTGATAACCCTGGCAGTTTACCTGATCCCCCACAGCGCATTTGGCTCAGAATTAGATTACACACAGATAGAGCAATAAGATTTTCTCCAGGCGGGGATTAGAATCCCTGCCTGGAGTGCCAGCACTCCGACTTAAAACAATAATCTACCAGTAGCGCTCGAGGTGAATCTGTCCTGGCGATTTTTTGCTATGTTCTTTATAGCCTTCCTGTTCCAGAACCGTTACCATAGTATCGATCATACTGGGGTTGCCGCATAAAAAGATGTGGGTGTTCTCAGGAGTTGGGTGCAAACCTGATCTGGTCTGTATGACTTTCCGGTCCCACAATTCCTGGATATATCCACTTTCGCCCCCCCAGGCGATATGCTCAAGATTTGGACGCGTAATGGCTGGAATGTATGTGAAATTCCGACAGACATTGGCGATGGTATTCAACTCGGATCTGTAACCCAGATCCCAGCTATGTCTGGCACCGTGAACAACTATGAAACGTCTATCTGAATTACAGGGCAGATCATCCCTGAGCATACTCATATAGGGTGCCAGACCGGTGCCTGTTCCCAACATGATGATGTTGGAATCCGGATTCGCCATTTCCAGGGTAAACATGCCGGAGTATTTCTTTGAGAGAAAGATATTATCACCCGTTTCCAGAGCAAAAATGCGAGGTGTCAGAGCACCCGAACGAACCATGGTGATATAAAACTCTATATATTCCTTGTTCACTGAGGCTGAAGAGACCGAATAAGCGCGCCGAATGAGTTTTTCAGGATCTTCAAGTGGAATTTCATCATCTGAATAAGTGTGTCGCTTGCAGGTACCAGGCAACCCCAAGACAGTAAATTGACCTGCTTTATAATCCGGAAGTTCCCACCCTTCGGGAACCACCCTCAAAATGATCAAACCTGGAGAAACTTCAATTTTCTGTGATATAACTGCATTTAATGATAGATCTGAGATGGGAAACCCCCTTTTATATAAGTCCAGCTTTGTCTAAAATGGTCTTTAGCTGATTTGCATTTTTTATTGCCTGACCGCGGGCGTGGTTATTAAAGGAAATATAGGTCGTTTTTGCCTGCATTGCCATGTTTGCTATACGTGGAATCCAGGCTTCCAATTCTCGCTGTTCATACTCATAATCGTAGCGACTTACATTGTCACCTTGCCACCAATTAGCAGTATTTCTGCCATGAAATCTTAAATAGGCAATATCAGATGTAACGGCATCGAAATCAGGCATACCACCTTTAACCTGAGGAGAGTCCAGCATGGATATGCCCCAGGCATGTTTCTTTAATTCCTCAAATACTGAATTCCGAATCCAGGCGGGATGTCTGAATTCGATCACAAGGGGGAGAGATTCCAGATCCCCGAGCAACTCCTGCAAATACAGTCGATTTTCAGGGGTATAACCAAAAGAAAATGGAAATTGGAGCAATACTGCCGCAAGATGATCGTCTGCCTGTAAAACTTCTACGGCTTCAAGAAAATCCTGCCTGGCAAGCTTGGCCTCCAGCCGGTCATGAGTAAGTGATTTATGGGCTTTTACAGCAAATTTCAATGGAAGCGTAAGGAACTTTTCCATTTGCTTTGCTTCTGGCATTCGATAATAGCTGAAGTTCAATTCACAGAATTCAAAATGATCACTGTAAAACTGTAACCAAGCTTCCTTTTTTAATCGGGGTGGATAAAAAATACCTTTCCAGTCTGGATAAGAAAAACCGGATGTTCCCACCACTATTTTACCCGACTTTCGTGCCCTTTCTGAAATCTTGAAAACCTTCCTTTTTTAATCTCAATTCAACTCAAGAGCAAAATAGTATTGCCCCAACCAATTCCATGAAAAATCGTTAACTCATTTCAGGGAGGTTTACTTTAATGATTAGCCGCTGTGATACTTCTCACAGGCAACCTGAGTCCAAACATGGTGTTACATTTCCGATACGAATATCATATATTATTGTTATTACAATGCTTTATATGATATATGTGCAAAGAAATATCTAAATTCGAGATAAAATATATCTCAATTGAATTACCTCAATCTAATATTTTATACTCTATATGTCAGCCGTAGATTAGATTCATGAGCTACCAGGGGGAAAGTTCCTCATAATAGCCTTGACGAAGTGCTTGATATGTTCAGCCACTTCTTTCTAATATTTGATGGTAAACCGAAAACACCGAGGCTCACATGATTCAAAAGTCACTACCAAAAATCCAGCAGTTAACCGTGCTATTACTAGCTGTTTTTGCCCTTATCTCCTGCGATCTCCTGCAAGAGCCCAAACCACCAACCTGGACCAATCGAATTGAGTTCCCTCTGGTTAAGGAGTCGGTCTCGCTGGAAGATCTTGAAGATGAGGATAATATCAGTAGTCAATTATATGGTGAAAATGGTGAGCGAACCATCTTCGCATATTCAGATACGACTGAAATGGGATCCCAGGAGGTCGGTGATCAGCTCTCATTTGGCGATATCAACCAATCCTTTGCCCAATCAGTGGATGATGTATCCGTAACTGGCTCCAGTATCAATCAGAATAGTGCCTTTGAAGCTGTTGGTGTCTCACCCATTGAAGAAATTATTCAATCCACTTTAGGACCTATTGAGTTATCAGACATCCCAGTCGCAACCACTGATCCCTTTCAGCTTAATGAAATAGTACCTGATGTGAATGATATACCTGATGGCAATTCTGTCATACCAGGTGGGGCTCTAGAACCTGTCTACAAACCCTTTGAATTCACTGATTTCTCCTCTGCTGTTTTTTCAGGTGGAACTCTTGACATCACCATTAACAACAACATGGTAATCGCTCTGGGATCTCCGATCAACATCCAGCTACAAGCGGTGAATGGTACAGATACTACGGATATTTCAGGGGGGTTGGTGACCTGGAGTACCGCTATTGATCCTGGTACGAACAGCACCCGCAGCCTTGATCTCGACGGATTGACTCTCCCAGGTGAAATTCTAGTATTGGTTACTGGAAATTCAAATGGATCCAATGGCAACACGATAGAAATCAATGATGCTGCCCGCACATCAGCCTTTAATATCGGCATCTCTGGATCAAATTTGGTTGTGACCAGCGCAACGGCCAAAGTTCCAGCTCAGACCATCAATGAAGATGGGGATATAGCTATGGCAGATTCAGATAATAAAATTCAAGATGCCCGAATCAAAACGGGTACGCTGAAAGTTGAAATTGTCAATAGCATGGCCGTGGCATCACAGTTAGTTATTGATATTTCATCTCTTGAAAATCCATCTGATATTGCTTTTTCTAAAACTATTTCCATTCCTGCCAATCAAACGACACTTAATGAAAGTGATATCGCCGGTTATAGCCTGGTTATGGATGTGGATTCTCAACAGGTATCCTATTCCTATCAGATAGAGACCGAAGATACTGGTGGTAGTCTAGTCACTGTAAACTCTACTGACCAGGTGTCTGTAACCATAGCGCTGTATGGTGAATCAGCGGGCTCTGACCTTTTCTTTGATGAAATTACCGGTGAGATCGAATCGCAACTGATTGAAGAAGAGGGGGACATCGCGATTTCCTCGGATTCCAAATTGCTGAACGCTGACATTTCCTCAGGTACGATCTCAATAGACATTGATAATCAAATTAATAAGCCTGGTTTTGGTGGTTTGCCAACAATTGTGCTGACCATTCCCGAACTTGTTGATGATGGTGCTAATCCCTTAACAGGTACTCTGACCCTTCAACCCAATCCAACCGTGAACACTCTAAATTTTGACCTCGCCGACTACGCCCTTGTATTTCCAGATACTGCGACCCAGGTGCTCACATATACGACGGTTGTAACCACACCCTCTGGTGAATTAGGGCAATATGGTCTGGAAGATTCGATTATTGTAAATATTGATGTCTCGGACATGGAATTTGCCTCTGTAACCGGCTTTTTTACTCAGGACGCCATTGTTACCGAGGATGAGATCATCCTGGATGAAGGCACAAAACTCATCGAAGCAAATTTTGAAGCTGGTGACTTTCAGTTATCAATGACCAATCGCATCGGTGTGGTTGCCGATGTCCATTTTCAAATTGATGAATTCGTTCGAAAGGACAATGGTGACACGCTTCAGATGGCATTCAGATTGGAGGATGTAGAGACGCCCCAATTGTCATCTCTTGATCTATCAGATTATAAACTGGCCTTCGATCGACCAACAGTATCTCCCGGTGTTGACCAGGGAATTCATTACACATCCAGAGTGAGCTTACCCTCAGATGAGCAAATGACATTGACTTTTGGAGATTCGATCCTGATTGATGTCAATATTAGCAATCTGTCGATGGAAAGTGTGGAAGGTATAATCGAACCAGATACACTGGTGATAGATCCTGATACTGTTACCTTCTCATTGCCGGACATGGTCTCTGACCTGATGTTTGAACACGTCAATATAGATATCGATTTTAACAGCACATTTGATATTCCCATTATACTGGATCTCTTGCTGTCAGGGACCAACTCAGATGGAGATTATGAAGATATAATCATTAATGATACTCTGACACAATTGAGCGATGTTGTCAGCATAGATGCCTCATCCCTACTGAACATTCATCCTGAATCCATCATTTCAAGTGGCCAAGCAATTATAAGCGACGGCGAAACCTCTGCTACCATTGCCAAGGGTCAGAGCATGCGCCCCAACATGTACATAAATGTGCCGCTATCATTGATTATCGAGGATCCCCCTGCTCTGGATATGGATGTTAGCAGTATGGATTCTCCCTTACCAGAAGAAGGCACAGTGACTCTGGAGGAATTCAACTTATTTGCGGATGTCACCAATATGTTCGAATTCGGTGCCACAGTTGTGGTTTTAGCCAGCAATGATAGTCTGGTATTTGACAGTCTTGCAGTTGAATTAGATTCAACTCTCATCCCAGACACTTTGATGATGCTGGAATTACTACCACTTGAGAATGTGGATGCTGCTGAACATGAGATCACCAAAATCGAAATGACTAGCGATAAACTGATGCTCCTGGAAGAAAAATTGTTCCTGAAACCTGAAGTGACTCTCCTGGGGCGGACGGATGACGCTGGCAATAGCGTCCCATCGCGCTTCTTTACCACGGATTCTCTTACTTTGAGAACCTGGGGTAGCATTTCGTATATGATCCAAGGGGAGAATTTCTAATGAAGACCTTAATAAACATTCTCATTCTATTAGGCCTGACAAGTTTTCTCTCAGCTCAGGTAGATAGCACTAATACTGATGTCACCACTGAAGAAGTCGTTGAACAATCAATGGATACGGTAGAGGTTATTACAGATACTCTGGATGCTGAATCTGCCGAAATGATGATGCCCGAGGACATTGAGGCTGATTCCACCAACAGTGAAATGCTGTCAGCTGATTCCTCCTACGCCGAAATGGTGCCTGTCGATTCAACTGCACTGGATACCAGCATGTACCTGGCTGAAGACTCCCTCGTAACGACAGAACCAGCCATGGAGTGGGTCCAAAATGAACCCGCACCAGAATCTATCGCTGGACTGATAAATGAGGGTAAACTCTATTTCTGGACCAATGATGCTTTGGCCGGTCTTAATTTTGAATCGCTCCCTTACATTACAATTGTTGATCCTACCATGATCGCTGTCAAAGCCAATGATTGTCTTGATATCGTCTGTCATCTCCTGGCCAGCGATGGTAGTGGCGTGAGTTATGTGGTTGTGACAAAAGATGATAGCAGCGACGTTCAGATCTATAACACCATGACCAAAGTTGTCGCTATTGAAGCACCGGCGGATTCCATCGCCATGGCATTGGATACCTATCTTAAAGATCTGGCAGGAATGCAATACCTCCCTGTGGCGGAAGAGGATACAAGTATGCTGGCAGTGGACACGGGAATAGATGCGGATGAACTTGCCAGACAGGAAGCCCAGAAGAAGTTCATGAGGATCCGGAACCTTCATTTTCGCGCTATGGAAGACATTGCCAGGAATCCTGCGAATCTAGCCAGGCAATTTGACAATTCAGTCAGTCTGAACATTTTGCCAGACTTAAGATTTAGTGTCAGAAATTCACTCCTGACTCCAGGTTGGTATAATGACTGGTGGACAGTTGGCGGTGTTTGGGATGAAGCTATGAAGGCTGATTATCTTTCTACCCTGGAAGGTAAGAACATGGTCATCAACATCTCACCAAACGTTCAGAGCCTATTTGGTTTTCGGACAGGGAAATTCGCTTTTAATCTATCCGGTCTCAGTCATGTAAAAATAACCATCCCCGGAGATATCATTGGCCTGCCCTTTGAGGATGTTCTGCTTAACAACGCTATCGATCTAAGCGGCCTTGAGGTGGAATCAATCCCATTTATGGGAAAGGCGAGCTTTTCCTATGCTATGCCAGTTAATACACCCGTAGGTGATGTTAAAGTGGGGTTGGCCTTGAACACATACAAGGGTGTGGGTTATATTAAGGTCGTTAATCACGAATTTACCCAGGTCACTACGGAAGACTCTGTCATCACCACGGCCACAGGTGAAGGCTGGGCGACCGAGGGTGGAATCGATGGACATCTTGTTGATTTGAATACCGATGATTTTGACCCCATGAGCACCACATCCGATATAAGCTTCGGCCTGGATTTTGGAGCTATCATGGATCTCCAACCTATTGTTCATCAAGAAGTAGAAGTACAACTTTCTCTCAGAAACCTGGGTGCTAAATACCAATGGTCTGGTCTGACACATGAGTCCTGGACCTTCACCAGCGCTCTTCCTGCCCCTGGTAGTGCAGATACAGATAGCATTGAACAATACCAATCCAATGAAACCATCGTTCTGGGAACTGATGAGACCTTGTCTGTGGATATCCCGACTGTATTTAACGTGGCAGCTTATTATCAACCCATGTCAAAACTCATCATTGGAGCTGGGTTTGAAAAAGCCTTTACCGAAGATGTCCGATTTGGATATAGCCCGGATTTAGAAATCTATTACCAATTAAATTTCTATGCGGCCCAATGGGTGGATCTTAGCTATTACCACCAGACGCGTTATGGAGAAGCCGTTCATACATTCGGTAGTGGTTTTCACTTTGGCTTTCTTGAGACAGGCGTCAA
>CAZVSF010000094.1:0-11206 GCA_964630195.1 uncultured Lentisphaeria bacterium | reverse complement strand
TTTTGCTGGTTAGCACACCACCACGTTAAAACGTGGGGTAATTGCTTCACCCTATGTTCACACAGTCTCTTCAGCCTGGGGACTTAATACACCACTATGAATTCAGGGCTTTAGCCCAACCATGCTGCTGATACATCTTGGGCTAAAGCCCTTTTTTGGGGAGGATCCCAGAACCCCATGCTGAAGCATGGGGGTTATTGATAAGTTACTATTATTCATAATATTGCACAAACTAGAGATGTCATATCATGCGTTTCATTATTGTTATTTAATACGTTATGGACATGATTAGAAAACTTCTGTAATACACTGATACACAAAAGGTTATAGTGATTATATAATGCGGGATTGATCGGTCAAATCAATCAGTATTATTCCTAGTTATTCTTAAATCTTTCACGATAAATGCCAATTCGCTTTAGTATTCAGCCCCCTTTATTCTATCTTCATTGCTTATGAATGAGTTGATCGAGAAAGACCAGATTCGCCGGCTAATTGTAAGTCTTGAGCATATATATCAGCTTAAGGTAATTCCCCGATCTGGATGGCTGCAAGCTGGTATTCCAGCTTCTGAAGTTGAGTCTATTGCTTCCCATAGTTTTGGGATGGCTATTCTTCTCATGCATCTTCGCAGCGGGTTGCAGGAAAATGGCATCAATGTTGAGAGAGCTTTAAATATGGCTCTGGTCCATGATATAGCCGAATCGATTGTTGGCGATATCACACCCCAGGATAATGTTCCTGAATCTGACAAACATGATGCGGAAGCAAAGGCTTTCGAAAAAATTGTCAGGGGTGTCCGTGAGGGTGAGTATTTTAAAGATCTATGGGAAGATTTTGAGGGAGTCGCCTCTCAAGAGGCAAAAGTGGTCAAACGTATCGACAAGCTGGATATGCTCATTCAAGCCTATCTTTACGAAAAAAAATATCAGATCAGACTTGATTCATTCTGGGAGAACATGGACGAATTGTTTGCCGGAAGTGAATCAGAGTCGATCTTTACTTACATTAGCTCAAACAGATTTGAATTTAAAGGAAATGAAGCATGAGGACGGTCGTTGTGGGGAAATTGATTTTATTGATGTTGCTAATATTCAGTCCGGTTCTGGCAGAGGATCATACCAGTATGAGCGAGGGAGCTGCAGTTGAAGAAATCTCTGTTGTGGATCAGTCCCAGCATGAGGAAGCATCCACCGGAGAGCACCACGGAAGTTTACCCCCAATCTGGCTGGTAGCCCCCTTTGTCATCTTGTTGGGTATGATCGCCACAGGTCCTCTTTTCTATCCTCACCTCTGGGAGCACCATTATCCCAAAATTGCCATGGCACTGGGGGCTGTTGTTGCCGTCTATTATGGATTTCTCATGGACCATGGTACACTTAGCCTCCTGCACACTCTGGAGGAATATATCGCCTTCATTGCCCTATTGACGGCACTTTTTGTCGCTTCTGGTGGGATTCTTATCAAATTTAATGCTGCTGGAAAACCCTGGGTGAATGGGCTGATCCTATTTGGAGGCGCCATTCTGTCAAATTTTATTGGGACGACAGGTGCATCCATGCTACTAATACGGCCTTTCATGCGCATGAACGAGGGTCGTTTGAAGGCGTTTCATGTTATTTTCTTTATATTTGTAGTCAGCAATATCGGCGGGGGACTTACGCCCATAGGTGATCCACCTTTATTTCTGGGCTTCTTAAAAGGCGTCCCGTTCTTTTGGGTGATAGGACATGTATGGCATATCTGGTTGGTGACAATAGCCTCCGTGATTGGCGTGTTTCTTGTTTTTGACTCAAGAATTCCCAGCAGTACTGCTCCACCACTTGAAGGCAAAGCTGTAGAGATTCATGGAGGTAAAAATTTCATTTATCTGGCGATTGTGATTATTTCTGTCTTCCTGGACCCTGCCGTGATCCCAGGTTTTCCAAGCCTCCAGGAATTGATCCATGTCCCCTTTGGGATCCGCGAGATCATCATGTTTACCGTAGCCTACCTAGCTTACAGGACTGGGGATAGAGAAGCACTGAGGGGGAATGAATTTAATTTTGAACCCATTAAGGAGGTGGCTTACCTGTTCATTGGAATATTTGCAACTATGATTCCAGCTCTACAGTTGATCGGTGCCTTCGCCAAGGAACATGGTGCTGATTTCATCGTCACCCGTTTCTATTGGGAAACAGGAGCCCTTTCCGGTGTTTTGGACAATGCGCCGACCTATTTGAATTTTCTTGCTGGTGAATTGGGTAAATTTGGTCTAAATGTCAATTCAGTGGTTGATGTACAGCACTTTGCAGCGGGGTTAAATTCTCCATATGCCAACGATTCCAATTCTGTCGTATATCTTATGGCCATATCGGTGGCCGCTGTGTTCTTTGGAGCCATGACCTATATTGGAAATGCACCCAACTTCATGGTGAAAAATATTGCAGAGCAGGCTGGTGTCGACCTACCAAGTTTTCTGGGATACATATTCAAATATTCCCTGCCCATACTTCTACCAATATTTTTTATCGTGTGGTTGCTCTTCTTTAATTTTTAAATGAAATCTCAGGAGAATAATAATGAGTAAAACGATCAAGCAGATCATTGATTCAAAGAAAAATGGATTCCTCATCAAGAACTCGATTTTCCTTCCCTTCCATTTTGAACTCCTCAGCGTCTGGATCGGGAAGGATATGTCCATGCTATCAAAGCCTGATCTACTCACGGACTTTACAGAAAAGAACGGTGATGTCCATATCAGAACTGGAGAGAATTTTACGAATTTGATCTTTGTAAATTACAAAGATCTAAAGCATGATTTTGGTAATTACAAGGGGCACATTGTGTTATTCTGCACTGAAAAGGGTGCCGATATATTTGATGAGACCCAGCGTCACTATGTAAAATTATCATTTCACGATGATACCAACAATATTTACCTCGAATTGATAGACGATCCCTTTTATCTCTAATTCGTTTTTGACGGATCCACTGTGCAAATAGAATCAATCAGTCTCGCTCTCACGGGGTTTCTGCTCCTATCAGGCTTATTCCTGGAACTCTTGGGGAGGGTCATGTCTGTCAGCAGGCAGCATGAACTTGCATTTGTATCCATCCTGTTGCTGGTGGCTGGCATTTTTCCACAATTGAAACTTCCTCTGGTAGCCCCTGGAATTATTTTTCACCTTGGCATGATGCTCTTTGTATTGCATCTAAGTGCCTATTACTCAGGGACTTTAAAAAATTCAGCTCACATGTATTCGCTGGTCCTTTACCTGGCAGCTGTGGTGATCGCGCCCCTTTCCCATGCCCACCTATTTGAATGGTCCCTGACCAGATTTGTTATCATGGGCGTGACCTGGCTTCTTATCCTAGAGCTTGAAAGAACCATCACTGAGAAGTCCTATCGCTTAAAGGTCGTCGAGAAAAATCTTCTCTGGGTTTGCTTTGTAACCGCAGTCATTGGGCTATGGGAGCACCAGGTCCAATTATTACCAGATCTACTCTTTCTGATCCTCTTGCTGGTACACCTGGAAAAACGATGGCCAAAATTGAGTATTCCGGCTCCCTTTATTGCCTTGTATGGCATGTTGATCGTCTGGTATGCCCACTATGCGCTTTCAGGAATCTCGGGACATGTCCACCATATCTCTGAGCTCTTGCCACCCGCCCGCGGGCAATTGCTACTGATCTCCCTGGTGATCATTGGCTTTCTGTGGTATGGATTACGGAGCAGGAGCGTGACAAAACAGTTTCTCTATTTATTTTTCGCACAGGAGACACTCCTGCTGGGGACCGGACTCGAAAATTTCTTCTTGCCCTCTAATGAATTGGTTGGTTTGCAAAGGATCTTATTATTTGTTTCCCTGACGGGTCTCTTTGTTATGATCGAGTCAAGAGAAAACGAAGGGTTGGACGAGGCACATCTTAGCGGGTTGGTCCGTGAACGCCCCAGGTTCACCAGCAGTGTTATCCTGGTCTCCGTGTTCTTTGCCTGTTATCCTTTAACTTATTTGACGATAGATTCTTGGGTCGTGCAAATCATGCTGGTAGGCATGGTTGTAATAGGAGGTGGCTGGGCAGCAAATCTTATCAGGATCCTTTCTGCCAGAGTGGATCGTGAATACAGAATTCTGCGCCCATCACTTTCGATCTGGTCTACGGTGGTATTTACCATTCTTTGGTCAGCCGTTGTTCTGCTGGAACTGGTAAGTAGAAATATCTTGGGAGCTTAGCCAAAATTAATAAGGTATAGGTGATGAGACTCACAAAAATATACACAAGAACCGGTGACAAAGGTAAAACGCGATTGGCCAATGGAGATGAGGTATCCAAGGATTCCCTAAGAGTCTCAGCCTATGGCGATATTGATGAGCTAAATAGCAGTATCGGTGTGATATTAACTGAGGATCTGGATGATCAGCTAACTCCTTTACTCTCAGCTGTCCAGCACAAGCTGTTTGATCTGGGAGGCGAGCTCGCGTCAGCAGGGATGATCGAAGGCCTGGTGACCGCCAAGCATGTTGCTGAGCTTGAAAAACATATCGATAAAATGAATGGTGAATTGCCCCCCCTCGAGGAATTCATTTTACCAGGTGGAACCCGAGCTGCATCCATGTTGCATTCGGCCCGGACTATTTGTCGAAGAGCCGAGCGGAGCATCATTGCACTTAGTCACAGTGAAGATGTATCATCTGAAATTATTCAATATATGAACCGTCTTTCCGATTTGTTATTCGTCATGGCTCGCTATGAAAATCTTCGCAATGGCAACCAGGAGATTTACTGGAAGAATCCTCGAAAATAACTCAACGGAGTTGAACTAAAGTCTCAACAATTCCTTTTTAAAGCAGATAAGATTAGAATAAAAATTTGAATACGGTGGGGAGACCTGATCAAAGTCGGTGTTTAAATTGACCGATCTCTTCAAGGATGAAGGGATGGATGTCAGGATTGGCTGCAATGATATGTCCCGCTGCCAGATCCAACGCTTCGCCCTGAGGTCCAGAAACCAAACCTCCAGCCTCGGTCACCAGCAAGGCACCAGCAGCAATATCCCAGGGTTTCAAACTGAATTCCCACAATCCATCCAGACGACCACAAGCCAGCCAGGCCAGATCAATAGCTGCAGCACCTGCTCGTCTCAAACCCTGGGTCTTACCATATATCGACGCCCAAAGCTCCATATTCAATTGGAAATAATCATCATTAAAGTATGAGAAACCGGTCGCCAGGAGCGATCTTCCCAATTCCTTCGTCGTGCTCACTTCGATGGACTCACCATTCATAAAGGCACCGCGGGATTTACCAGCGGTAAAAAGTTCATCCTGATTGGGATCAAAAACGGCTGCTGCATATAGCTCATTCTCAAATTCGACCCCAATGGAGACGGCAAAGACGGGAAACCCATGAACAAAGTTGGTGGTCCCATCCAGAGGATCAATGATCCAGCGATAGGGAGAATTCGAGGCCGAAGATCCGCTACCCTCTTCTGCCAGAATATCGTGCTGTGGATAGAGACGCTTGATCTCAGAGACAATATAATTCTCTGAAGCTTTATCTACCTCAGTGACCATATCCCTGGCACTTTTAAAGGTTATTTGACGTTCCCGACTACTCAACTGGAGAATGAGCTCGCCAGCGGATCTGGCAATAGTACCGGCATCCCTTATGAGCTGGTCGTGAAAATCATCCATTATTTTACCAATCCGTTTTCAGTTACTTATAGGGAACATGTTCCTGATTGAAATACTCTGTTGTCATGGATTTCAGTTTCTTTGAGAGCAGAATGATCGCCACAAGGTTGGGCAGTGTCATAAATCCCAGCGCAGCATCCCCAAATTTCCAGACAACATCCAGGCTTGCGATTCCACCGATAAATACGAAGGTCACATAAACCAGTCGATAGGGGAAGATCGCCCTGGGACCAAAAAGATATTCAGTGGCTCGATCACCATAAAAAGACCAACTGATGGCAGTTGATAGTGCAAAAAGTAAAATGGAGAGGGTGATGATCTTATCTCCCCAACTCATCATCCAACTCAAACCTTCTTTGAAGGCGAAGGAGGTGAGCAGGCTGCTGTTGAGGAGTTCCCGACCCTCATACATGCCAGAAGCCACAATAGAATCCGCCAGATTGGCATCTTGGACGCTGATACGGACGAAAAATTCCGTATGCTCCCAGGCGCCTGTAGAGATGATGGCCAACCCTGTCAGGGTACAGATAAGGATGGTGTCAATGAAGGGGCCCAGCATGGCTACAGAGCCCTCACGGACAGGCTCATCAGTCTTGGCAGTGGAATGAGCAATGGCTGCGCTTCCCTGGCCGGCCTCGTTGGAGTACAAGCCCCTCTTAATACCATGGAGCATGACCAGCAGCACGCCACCGCCAACACCACCAGCCATTGCAGGCGGGTTGATAGCCATTTTGAAGATCAGGCCAAATGATGTTGCCAATTGATCAATGTGTGAGAAAAGAATAAGAAATGCAGCTAATACATAGACACCTGCCATGATGGGAGCCAGATAGCCCGTCACTTTTCCGATGCGTTTGATACCACCAATGATCACCATACCGACCAGGGTCGCCATGATCAATCCATTGATCACCTGTTGAACAGACACCGAAAAACTGTCAAAGATCATATGTTTTAAGGTCAGCCAGTGTGCTGATCCCACGACCTGGGAGACTTCAGAGTAGATCTGATCAGAAACGGTAAAAGACTGAATCGCATTTCCCGTAGCCATGGAACAGATGATGGTGAAGGCAGCAAAGGCTACTGCCAACCAGCGCCAATTCTGACCCAGACCATTTTCAATGGTATACATAGGACCACCAGCCGTAGCCCCATTTATATCCATTTCTCTATATTTTAAGGCCAGTGTACTTTCAGCGAATTTCAGGGTCGTTCCAAAAAAAGCGGTGATCCACATCCAGAGCAAGGCGCCGGGACCGCCATAATACAAGGCGATGGCAACACCAGCGATATTCCCAATACCCACAGTTGCTGAAAGGGCTGTCGTCAAGGCGCGAAAATGGTTCAGATCCCCTTCATCTTCCGGATTATCGTAGTGACCCATGGTGACCTTCACCCCATGCCAGAAACGTTTGATCTGAGGAAATCCCAGATAGATACTCGCATAAATTCCGGAGCCTACCAGGGCAATGACCATAAATGGCACCGCTCTCCGAGAGGGAAATGACCATATGGCATCAAAGAAATCAACGCCGAAAGCGTAAAGGAATAAAGTGATTGTCGCAAAAGCAAGTATACCGGCAGTAGATCGTTTCATGAAAAGCCCTTCTGTGAATAACATGTGGTGTTTGATCGTGGTCTTATTTTAAAGATGTCACGAAGGAGGGAAAGGAAAAACTTGAATAAATCCGGATTCCTTACAGCGCTTAGCGCATTTATTCATGCATATTACATAATTCTGGAGAAACAGTCTATTTAATAAGATTGATCTTTATTGACCTTGTCTCGTGACCAGCTCTTAAAATGGCATGATAGATCCCACTATTTGCCCTGATCCCATTCATATTGCGACCATCCCAGTTAGCCTCATAAGCGCCTCTGCTGAAGCTCCCATTGATCAGCGTTGAGACCAGACGTCCTCGAATATCATATATATTCAAACTGATGGTGCCATCCTTCTCCAGACGAAATGGAATGCTGGTTTTGGGATTAAATGGATTGGGAAAATTATGACCCAGGAACAGGGTGCCCGGGATGTTTTGGATCTTATCTGTCGAGACAACATCCGGATCATAGTAAACGATATGACTTGGCAACGCACCCACGTTCAGATTGGCAGACGCCTGACCATTCATGTCGCAAACGGTGATCAGATCAGGGGCTACAAAATCACTCGACCCGAAGAGGATGTGCTGATTCAAGACCGCATGGCTGTAAATGCCACCAATATCGGCAAGTCCACTTTCAAGATCTAGACTTAGATCTTCGTTCAGGGGAACAAGGGAGTTACCAAAGGTTCGGTAAACTGCTCCTTCAATGATCTCCAGATCTGCAGTAAAATTTGTATATAGACCGTGATCCAGACTTTCCACAGAATGATCATCCAAATTGATCTTCGAAGTGCCTGTAAATGTTTCCCAGGCATCATTATAGTATAGGGAAGTCACATAGAGTTCATCATCCAGCAAAACCATTGCTCCCGGTCCCTCAATAACATCGTAAGTATGTGTTACTTCCGGTGCCGTGCCCGATAAGTCAAGACGCAGTACCTTATTTGCCGGGCTCCAGTCACTCCTCAGGGGAACCGTGACGAACATTTCGTCACCGTTTATGAGGATCTGTTCTGGAAGGTTTCCCAAATAAAGCGTATCCACCAATGTCTTTGTCTCTACATCAAATACAAGCAATGCCCCCAAATTCCAGCTGCTGATATATCCCAGACCTGTTTGGCGATGAATGGCCATATAACGAGGGGAGGAGTCAGGAATCTCAATGTCGCTGACATGGTCCGCTCCAGATTCCAGATCGACGACTCGAACTTCATGAGAGCCGTTCATGATGATATATAGTGTGTGGTCGAACAAAGTAAGTGACTGACCCACATCACCGAGCGGATTGCTGGATGCATTCCAGATCAAGGGACCATTCACGGATTGAAGTGATTCATCCATTGACCACAGCGACGCATTGGCCTGACCATAATTCCCTTCGCACAGTGCGTAATAGGTGCCAGCCGATAAGGAGGAAAAAGTGAGTGCGAGAGTCAAATTCAGGAGGAGTAGAGTATTCAGTTTTTTCAATTGAGGTAACCTTTCATTTAAATTATCTGGAAAATTTTGTTGAAATACGGTAGGAGCGACCTGGTTCGGGATATCCCTTTATGGTCTCGTAGGATACATCCTCGAGGTTTTCAGCAGAGATGACCAGCGTGAAATGACCCAGCTTGCCCGTCCAGGTGTGGGCGATACTCCCTGACCAGAGACCTGCAGCATCAATGATGACATGCGTGGGGTAGCCGTACATGCTGATTCTGTCAGAGACGTATTGGTATTGGGTGTTGATCTCAAATTGAGCTTGCACCCAGGTGAGTCCAAGGGCAGCCGTGTGTTCCGGTGCAAGTCTGAGAGGCAGTTCTTTTTCATGGTCCCGGGTATGGATGCGACTGTAATGGGCAAATGCAGACAATCCACGTCCGGGAAGTTCGATCTGCCACAAAGCCTTGCTGCTCTCTCTGGAAGCCGAGCTCACATTGCCTGGCTGCCAGTAGGAAAGCACCGGCATCCATTGTATAAGGTTATGACTTTCCTTCTTCTGCCACTGTAGACGCAGATCCCCAAATTGTTTGAGGTCTATTAAGGATTGCAGCGTGGTTACACGCGTATTTTCCGGTTTTAAATTGGGGTTACCACCTGGTTCCCAATATTGATCATTAAAACTCGGGTATTTGAAAACGTCGCCCAGGCTGAAACCCAGATGGGAAAGCGGACCCATATGCAGTGGAATTTGAAGCTGGAAATCCTCGAGAAATTCTTCATAAAGATCTGGACTGTAATGGATCTTAAATCGAGGTGTCACCAGAATATTTTGAAACAATCGAATGGATGGTGCCACTGAGCTATTGATCGATCTTCTTTGATGGTTGGCAGTATTGCTGCTGTTTATTTCATCCAGATTGAAATTTATCTCAGCATCCAGATCAAACCTGGGACCCAGCTGACGGTTGTCCTCAAAGCTCAAATGGTAAGCCTTGAGATGATGGTCGCTGCTCACGTTCAAATATGGATTTGTGTATTGTTCCTGAGACATTCGGGACGCGAATTTGAGATGACTGCTCCCGCCTGGTCGAATCCAGCCCAGAACAGAGCCCAGCAGGGTCAATTGATCATTACGATGTGAGATCGTATCTGGCGACCAGAGTAATCCTGCTACACCACGAGATTGTCGAGAACTCATGGCACTCATCTGCCAGTATATTTCAGGGCTGATCATTTTGCGGAGTGAGATAGCGGCAAAGGCTTGTTTCATATCGTTATTCTTACGAGCGTACTCATGCCCATCCCAGCTGACTGGATAATTCCCAACTTCTTCAAATTGACCAAGTTGAAAGGAGCCCCAGAACCCCATGATCTGCTTTTTGATATACAGATCATAAGCGGTGTGTCCATAACTCCCCTGACTCAGATTCAGATGGGTCTGTTGGTCGCCGGTTTCCAACTTCACTACACCATCAATTCCCCCGTCTCCAGTTCTGGTGATATCATATGGGATATAACTCATGCTTTCGATAAAGGGCAGGGGGAGTTGGGAGAGATCCGCTTCACCATTCTGAGCAGAGCTAATATCGATACCATTTACCAGGACCAGCGTATTTGAACTGGGACCCCCATCCATACTCAGCGTACTTATACCGGCTGGTCCTCCATAACTTTTGATCGAGATCCCCGGGATTCGCGCCAGCATATTATTATGATTCATGGGTGCTGAACCCTGAGTTTTGGCATGATGACCCAGGGATGACAGTGTGTTGTGGGACAAGGAGTGTCCTTCGACCTCTACACTTTCCATGGTGAGAATATCAGGCGTTAGCTTAATCATCCCGGTCATAAATATCTCTCGGACAGACAGAAATTTCCTTTTATAACCGATTCGCTGAACCAGCACGGAGTCATCTTCAGTCAATGGTGCGTTATAGCTGAATTGGCCGTTGTCATCGGAGAGCAGGAATAATTCTGACTTTTGGAATATCAGAGAGACATAGGGAATAGCCTGACCATCCCTATCAATTGTTTGACCATGGAGGAATGAAATATTGGAGGTGGTTTTGTTTGGAAAGACCCTGACCGGGAGGAGCAGGATGATGGACAGGGCAATAAAAAAGCCCCATCTCAAGTTGGGGCTATATTTTGGTTGTGTCCTGAAATTCAGGCGCATCATGCCGGTCCCTTTTCTCGCGAAGGTTCATGGAATTTATCTCCGACAAGTATCCTGACTTCCAGATCATCCTCCGCTGATACCTTCCCTCATATTGAAGTGGTGTTCGTAATGAATCGCTATGATTATTACGGATCAGCATTGTCCCTGGTTACAGTAGCGCGACTGTGCCCGACTTTCACGGGCTTCCTTGTGCGCGGAGACGATTACAAAAATCGGTCTTAGTTTATACGCATAGACCTTGCTTGTCAATTGATATGTTTAACAGAAGTTCCCCCGTTATATCAGTAAAAATTGAGGTCTAATTGTCGATATCT
>CAZVSF010000093.1:0-11264 GCA_964630195.1 uncultured Lentisphaeria bacterium | reverse complement strand
CATGACTGAGGACGATCAGGGGAGGTAGTTCTTCCTCAGGCGCTTTATAAAGGGGATTTTTGGGGGCATAAAACCAGGCATAACTCAATTCATCAGGTGCAGTCTCAAACTGAATAGATTGAGCCTTTGATATGTATGCTCCATCAAGATCGATCTCGGATGCCTTCTGCAGGGTACGGAAGGTATCGGTAGTAAAATTATAAGCCACAATCTCACTGGGAGCTGTTTCCTGATATCCAACAAAGCTGATCTTGTTTTGAAAACCTCTCAGCTGTTCAATATGAGTAAATCTTGTTTTGATCTCAGTTGTCTCATTCTGCTTGACATCTATTCTTACAAGGTGACAACCTGATTGGTCATTATAGGTAGCAACCAGATCGCCTGTATTTAGCACAGCATATTTGCTCATACCAAAAATCCACTGGGGAGAACCAAATTCGGCTTCCATTTGAAGAACACAATCTACGCCGGCACTTGAATACCGATATATATTCCACCAATTGTTCCGATCAGAAACAAAATAGAAACTCCCGTCAGGATCCCACATGGGTTGAAAGATTGATTCGTCTGCACCACCTGCAATTTGCCGGACAGTTTCAATGTGTCCATGCGTATCTAAATCGGCTAACATCAGCCGCGTCGCATCCCAGGGCATATTGGGATGATCCCAGACGAGAAAGAGGAGTTGACTTTTGTCAGGACTTAGCTGTGGATTAGAATAGAAATCATGCCCCTCAGCAATTACCTCAAGATCACCATTTCCCAAACCAACAGCTATCAGACAGTTCTCCACATTATCCTTGTCTTCATGATTTTCCCCAACGGCATAAAGCAAATTGCGATGCTCATCCAGAACAAAATCCGCATAGCGGTAGTTTGGATGATTGGTAAGTTGTCTGGACTCAGCTTGATCAATTATTTCATAAATCTGCTGGTCTGAATTATCGACATAAAAACAGCGACTCCGCGCACACAGGAATGCGCCACCACCATACTCATGGGCCCGTGTTCGTACATCAGTATCCACAGATGTGAGTTCTTCGCTATCAGCTGCTGACCAGTGCATAAGCGCAGTTCGCCCTTTTTCGGTGGGGCGACCCTCTGTCCAGAAGATTGAATCTCCGTCTATGTGAATTTGTCCCAGACGTATACTGCTCTGTACCAGTGACTTACCTGAGATGGGTGATTTCCAGGATCCAAACGATTTCGTATCCATACTTAATTCCTATTTTATACCCGTGTAATCAGAACACTGATAAATATCTATTTTTCTCACCAATTTTCCGAAATTTTCTATCCTGATTGTTTTCAATTTGACAATCTCAGAGAAGTAAGGTTCGATTTTTTTTGATTTGAAGCGATATTCACGACGATCATCAACCACCAGCAAACCCGTTCTTCCCTCTAAAGCTTCATCCCTGGGCCAGACATCAAACTGAAGTGCCGGCTTACCAATGATGTCCTGGGCATAGGTTCTGGGCTGACCGGGTAAATAAAATTTGAGGAGGGATGCAGCTTTATAGTTGGTGCTGAATATGAACGGGGTTTTTCCGGCCCCTTTCAGTGAATCGTTTAAAGCGTGTACCTCCTGGGCAGCTTGTTTCCAGCCACTCCAGGTATTCCCTTCACCAAGAGGGACATCTGGAATAGCCACGACAGATATACCGATGAGGAGAAAGACTGCAGAGGAATAAATTCCAATTCGCATGCGGGCTAGTCTTTTGGGATTTTCAAAAAGATAATTGATCCCCAGTATTATGAGTGACCAGTATGCTGGTGCCAACCAATTCATTTTCACCAAACTACGGAAACTTACAGCGATGAAGAAAATGGATGTAAATAAGCCACTACTCAATAAAAGCAGAATTTTGTCCTCAAGATCAGAGAAGATCTTCCGTCCAAACCGGATGAGCGTGGCAAACACAACAACAAACAGATAAGGAGATAGGATGAAGAATTGTGAGCCAAATAGCTCACCAACAAACTTCACCTTCCAATGTCCCATCCCGGATGCACGCTGGGATCCTTGAAAAGTAAAAGACACCCAATCATGCTGCGCGTTCCAAATTAGAACCGGTGAAAAAACCACGACGGCTAGAAGCACGCCAAGATATGGGTGGGGTGTAAACAGCCATTTCCTTTGCCGATTTGAGATGAGCGTAAAGAGCAAGACCGAAGGTACCAGCATGATTCCCGAGTATTTGCCCAACCATGATAGACCCAGAAAAAAACCTGCGATATACCACCATTTCTTATCCTCAGTACTCACCAGTTTCCACAAAGCATAAATACAGGCTGTCCAACTAAAAAGGAGGGGTGTATCTGGTGTTATGACAAAACCATAAAGCTCGAATACAATCGTGACATTAAGCGCTAGCAAGGTCCAGAAGGTTTGCTTTGAGTCCCCAAACATCTCCTGGATCATGACTGCCCAAAGAATATTCATACCTAAATACCAGAATACAGCTGCTACTTTAATTCCAAATATGGTCTGTCCAAATATGAGGGTGGTAAGCCAGATGCTATAGCTAGCCAGGGGTGGATGATCAAAATAGGATAGTGCCAGATCCCTGCTCCAACTCCAATAATAGGCCTCTTGAGGTGTCAGTGGAAGGATGAGTGCCAGCAAAAGACGAAATAGACTGAAGCCCAGCACAACTTTCCAGGCATCACGCGGGATACCAAAATAGCTTTCATTTGAAGTGATCGTTTTAGACATGAATTACATCCCTATTGTGACTCAGAATTGAATACAGGCGGGAAGATAGGAATCCCAAATCGTATGTCGAATAATATTGTCTAGTAAGCGGGAGAAGAAGGGATATGTAATACCCGTAAGCGTTTGTTAATTTTTGGTTAGTCGCGACCGCTATTGTATCTGAGACGTTCCACAATAATGTTGCGCTCTGCTTTGCCCTTATAGGCTTCCTGAGAAACGATATTTTTACGACCAGGATATCCCACCTTGGCAAGGGTTGTCAGGTGATCTTCGTTTTCATCGTTGGGGCAAAAGGCACAAGATTCACCATCTTCATCCAGCTCATGGCTCGCTGCACAAGAACTATGGACTTTATTTTCTCCAGTGAGGATCAAAGCAATGCTCATGATGATCAATGCAGTACCCATAACACCAACTGTAAGTAGAAATAACATCATTACCCTTTCACTTCATAACCTTCATCGCTCAAGTATACCCTGAAACGGTCTCGATGTTCACCCTGAATTTCAATTTTCTCATTTTTTGTCGTCCCGCCGGCACTTACCAGATTTTTTAGTGCCTTTGCCAGCGCCTTCATGTCAGGAACACCCTCCATATCATAGAGAATCGTTGTGGGTTTCCCCTTCCGTTTCTCCATACGGAGCCGAACAATTTTGTTGCCACTCCCCCGGCGACTCGTGGGCTGGTCCGAAGCAGCATTGAAGGTCCACCCTTCACCTGCGCTGATCCTATTTGATTTCTTGCGACTCATACACATATAATCTATTCCTGACCGGAGTGATTAAAACAAAAAGGTCCCGAATGCAATGCAGACAGGACCTTTCCAATCTAAGCTATGGCTTTGTGCCAGTAGTTAGAGACTCTTCTGTACTGCCTCTTCCATTTCCTTGAGCACCTTGGAATTGAGGATGGATGCCAGTGAAGGCATGCCAATTTCCTGCAATTTATAGGTCACGCGAACGGAAGGTTTCTCAATATTAATAATCCGTCTCAGGTCAATTGGCGTTCCAATGACCACCGCATCGCACTCTACTTTATTTATGGTGGACTCCAGATCTTTCATTTGCTCTTCACCATACCCCATGGCTGGTAAAATCTGACCAATATCAGGATATTTTTCAAAAGTTTCCGTTAATTTGCCAACTGTCCATGGTCTGGGATCAACCAGACTTTCAGCCCCATATTTTTCGGCTGCTACCACGCCGGCACCATACTGCATTTCACCATGGGTCAACGTTGGACCATCTTCCACAACCAGAACGTCCTTGCCATAGATGACTTCCTCGTCATCAACAGAAACCGGTGATGCCGCGTCGACAACAATGGCCTCTGGATTTACAATGCGGATATTTTCACGCACTGTTGAAATATCATCGATATCAGCGGTATCAATCTTGTTGATGACAACCACATCAGCCATGAGGAGATTGGTCTCACCCGGGTAATAGGTCAGCTCATGACCAGCACGATGCGGATCGACGACAGTGATCATGATATCAGGCAGGTAAAAGGGCATATCGTTATTACCACCATCCCAGACAATGATATCTGCTTCTTTTTCTGCTTCCCTGAGGATAGCTTCATAATCAACACCGGCATACACCACTGTATTATTCATAATGTGCGGTTCGTACTCTTCCATTTCTTCAATGGTACAATCATGCTTTTTCAGATCATCCAGTTCAGCAAAGCGTTGAACTTTTTGCTTTACCAGGTCTCCATAAGGCATGGGGTGACGAATTGCGACCACTTTTTTGCCCATGGCAGTTAGATGATCGCAAACGGCACGCGTCGTCTGACTTTTTCCACATCCAGTTCGGGCAGCACAAATAGCTATAACGGGTTTGGTGCTGGGAATCATTGTGGATTTGGCTCCCATGAGGCGAAAGTCTGCACCGGCATAATTGACGATGGCAGCCTTTGACATGACATACTCATACGGAAGATCACTATATGCAAAAACGACCTCATCCACATCCAGATCATAGATAAGATCCTCGAGTTCTTCTTCATCATGTATGGGGATACCTTCAGGATATAGACTACCCGCTAATTCTGCAGGGTATTTTCTACCATCTATATCAGGAATCTGTGTGGCGGTAAATGCCACGACGTCATAATCCTCGTTTTCCCGGAAAAAAACATTAAAATTGTGAAAATCACGCCCGGCCGCGCCCATTATCAATACTTTAATACGATCGCTCATGGTATCTCCTTTATTTAAAGATCATCTGATTCAGTAAAAGTTTTTCGCGAATTTATCAAGCAAATTTCCAGCCAATGATATCGTCTGGCTACGCAAATATTATAATCTTATTATTTAAAAAGTATAGTGAATGTTAGGTCAAATCCAATTAGGACATTCACAAAATATATATTTTAGTAGTTATCTTTGCTTCCCGGGACATTGGGAAAAAGAGGTCCTTCTTCCCGATAGGCGAAATCCGCCAACTCAGGTTCTTGCTCAAGCTCTGAGATGATCCTGGATATTTCAGCTTCCATTTTGGCGAACTCCATGTGCCGATAAAGACGTTTCCGATACTCGGATGCCCCTGGAAAGCCTTTGAGATACCAGCTGAGGTGTTTCTTGATATAATTTGTTGCGCGATAGTCACCCATGGCTACAGCCTCAAGATAGAGATGTCGATGACAAAGCTTAACTCTATCCAATAGTCTGATAGCATCAGGCAGTTTTCCATGGTCGAGATAGTAGTTGATCTCTCTGAATATCCATGGATTCCCCAGGGCTCTGCGACCGATCATCACGGCATCGCAACCGGTTTCATCGATCATGCGTTTTGCATCCGGAGCGCTTTTTATATCACCATTTCCAATGAGCGGAATGCTGATGGCTTTGCGTGTTTCTGAAATGAGGCTCCAATCTGCTTCACCCGTGTACAACTGTTTGGTTGTGCGTGGATGAAGCGTGAGCGCCATTATTCCGGCAGCTTCCAAAGCGGCAGCGGCAACAGGAGCCACAATGCACCCATTATTCCACCCAGATCGAATTTTGGCGGTCACTGGAATGGAAACAGCCTCAACAACTGCTCTGGCGACCTCATCCATAAGAGGGAGATCCTTGAGGATGGCTGAACCCCCTCCCTTCTTCGTTACTTTAGGTACGGGACACCCAAAATTCAAGTCAATGAGATCAGGCTTTACCATTTCTTCAATGTATTGAGCGCTCTGTGCGAGGACCTCAGGGGTTTCCCCAAATATTTGAACGCCAATGGGTCTCTCGGATTCGGTAAATTTCATGAGATCGAGCGTTTTTTGATTCTCGCGAATTATACCATTTGCGGAGACGAATTCAGTATAGACAAGACCGGCACCCTGCTCTTTGCAGAGCACGCGGAAGGGATGACCGGTAACACCAGCCATAGGTGCTAATAATGCCCTCGAATTGATTTCTATATTGCCGATCTTCAACATCTCAGAACATGTTATTCTGCGGGACCACTGACAACAAATAATTTCAGGAAAGTGTGGAGGCGTATCTGAGGAATTAAGACGCGTCCTTGAGGCTATTAATAAATTCCTCTCCCCTCCCCAGGATGGAATTATGATCTTCTGGAATTTTAGGATTCTCCAGTATATCCCCAGTGTACTGGCGGAGCAGGTGGGTGGCAGTGGGTGAACCCTCTGACTGCCATTGCTCAAGAGGAAATCTAGGCCATATTTTGCTATGCTGCTGATGGATTTCCATATATCGATCCAATGTAGAATCCGACAGGACAAAGCTGCCCCCGGGACCCACCGTTTCGAGCTCTTCCTGGATAGCACTAAACTCGTCCAGGGAAAAACCTGCGGCGAATTGTCTGACCTGGCGGATGATCTCATTGGCATAGACCACTGTAGTGGGTGAAAAAGCCTGTGAATCAAAATTGCCACCGACAAAAGGTGCCAGCCCCACTTTTCCAATGGAGGAGGTGAGATGGTTCATCCACAGGGTACCACTGGCAGGTAAGTCGGGTCCCCAGCCAGTCCCACTCCCTGAGGTTCCTGCGTGGGGTATTCCGTAATGATGCATCATTTCAGCACAGGCCAGATTGACCAGCATGGTCTGCGTGGTATAGGTTGATATCATGGTCTGCATCTCAAAGACCGAAGGCAGACTCCCAAGCACTACTGGTGTTCCTGATTTAATAAGCTGGGAAAGCACAAGACCAGCCAGTAATTCGGCATTGAGAAGGACCAATGACCCGCCGGCACTTATGGGCGATGTGGCACCGGACATGCCATAGCTTGAGAAGATAAAGGGGAGCCCTCGTTGAATGGTGGTGAACATTTTATCCGTGGTGTCTTCGTTAAAGACCAGAGGTGTGATGGGATTAAAATAGGGCAGAATAAATGGTTTTTCCGCCAGGCTCTCTGACAGGTGGTCCACCATGTCCAGGGTATGCTGGTACTGGGAAGGATCAGAGATCAAAAGGCTCAAAGGCTTGCTGGTGTTGGCCATCATTTCCAAAGATGCCACTATTTCGCCAAACCCTGAGGTGTCTTTCTGGATCACACCAGGCGTGGAGATGATATCGAACTGTTTCAGAGTATTTCCCAGGGAAGTAGCTAATTGGATATGTTCTCTGGTAAATGATGCAACACTGTCGTCTGCAGGATTCTGATACCATGAGTTGGTCACACCGATCCCATAAATTGTTCCATTCATCTGATGGTCACTCAGGGTGAAGGCAAGCTCGCCATCTCTTGTGTAGATTTCGATACTGCTGGGGGCAGATTTAATAGACGATTCAACCATCTCTGGCAAAATTCGAACTATATCACCCTCCAAAGTACAGCCATTTGATTGGGCGAATATTTTCTGAGCATGCGGGGAGTCTACTCGTATCCCGGTCCGGGATAATACTTTTAGTGATTCTGCATGTACGTTGAGGATTTGATCATTGTTTAGAACAGATATTTTTGGCTGTATATTATTCATCTTGAGGTTCATGAACTAAGGGATAAGTCGTAAACTTGTCTGTATCACCGCTTTTTATTGCCCTTGTGTTGCTGGGCAAGGCGTCGTTGCTCTTTGCTAATAGACTTCCACTTCTTTTTCTCAGCCTGTTCCGCCTGCACATCCGTCTTTCTATCCAGAAAGGCGAGTTCCATCTTCAATTTCTGGTAATTCTTTATCCGTTCCACTGAAAGCGAGCCACTTTCAACTGCGGCAAGAACAGCACAGCCCGGTTCGGTCTCATGGGAACAATCTGAGAAGCGACACTCCCCTGCCAACTCGTCTATATCTGCAAAACTTTTATCAAGATTGTCATCTTCACGCCAGAGCTGCAGTTCCCGCATCCCCGGTGTATCAAGCAACAAGCCGCCTCGTGGAAGTAAAATAAGCTCACGGTGGGTTGTGGTGTGTCGACCCTTCCCATCTTTTTCCCGCACGGAAGCGGTATGTAGAAGATCATGTCCCACAAAGTGATTTATCAGGGTTGATTTCCCAACCCCTGACGATCCCAACAGGGCAATTGTGAGACCGGGTGCCACATACTGATTCAACGCATCCAGCCCTGTCTGAGCCTTTACACTCACAGCATATACCGCGATACCGCTGATACGCTCCTGGATACTTGCGATCGCAGGTTCTGTCTCTTCAGCCAGGTCTGCTTTAGCCAGAATAACTACAGGGACTGCGCCACTTTCAATAACAAGACTGACATAGCGTTCAAGCCTGGCAGGGTTCAGGTCCGCTCCAAATGTTGAAACGATCCAAACAGCATCCAGATTCGTGGCCATGACCTGTTCATTTGTATTTTTTCCGGCAACTTTCCTGGAAAATTTGGTCTTCCTTTTCAGAACTGATCTAATCGTGGCATTTCCAGCACTATTTGTATCATTTACGATTACCCAGTCCCCGACGGCGGGCAGTTCACTTTGTTTAAAGGGTGCATGGTACAATCTACCAGCTGCTTTGGCTGAGATGTCATCTTCGCCTGTGTGAACTCTATATTCACTGCGATGTTCGGAAAGAACACGCGCCGGGATGCCTAAATCAGTTCCGGCGTCCTCATATTTTTCAGCCCAGTAATTATCCCAACCATAATCTTCAAGACTCATTAGGACACTTTCATTTCAGTCGGTTAAGACACAATTCTTACTTCAGACATATACAAATTAGCTATTCATCATCCCGATTTTTTCCACGATGATAATCAGACCAGAAAAAGGTCGTTTTGGCCATCTCCTCGACACCGGGTATGCTTTCCTGAGGCTCGCTCTTGCGCCTGATTCGCAGAAGAATGCCAACTAACACGATCAATAAGACTAGAACACCAAATAGAATGTTAAGGAGTGTATAATTATCTATATAGAAAGACATAAGTAATTGTATTCAGATCAAAATATGCCGGGAATCAGACGTTTCGAATGCTTCATATATTCAGAATAATCGCCACCAAATGCCTCGATCAAGGCGCTTTCTTCTACATAGATTCGATACAACAAGGCCATGAAGATCGGGAAAAATATAATCAGAAAGGAAAGCCAGTTGTTAAAGATCATGGCCAATCCCAAAAATGAAATCAGCATGCCCAAATAGGAAGGATGTCTGACATTTTTATAGATCCCATGCTTTAATATTTTCTGATCGGCTGCCACGGCCACATTTACAGTAAATGATTTTTTCAAGCTCAGGATGGCGATCCATCGAATAATGAGTCCCAACACTATCAAACCAAGCCACATATAATAAATCATATTCGTATAGCTTGAGAATATTGAAAAGGCCGATTTGCTTGCATAGCCACCAAGCGTCGTTGAAAGGATAATGGTTATCCATATTATTCTGAGGGATGATTTGTCATGATTTTCGTCCCCTGCAGGGGCTCTTAGAATCCTTGCAAGAATTATTTCTGAAATAAACCACCCCAGGCTGATAATGATAAGTGCTTTCATAGATCATTTTACCAAATTATTATAACATCCCGATAAAATTAGTTTCCTATGACTTTAATATCACCGTTTGACAAAGCCAGGGATATTTCACCATCCAAAAGCTTTCTCGCCAGTTTTCCAAACAGATCCAGGCGCCATCCTTTGGATAATCGCGTTTCGTTGCCGAGGAACAATTGCTCCAGATCTGATTTAGAGGCAAGCAATTTTGGTGCGACATGACGTTTTTCGCACACATGGGTGAGCAAGGCTCTCAAAAGAACGATGGAATTACTATTGATTCTATCATCAGATGAGACATCCTCTACTGCTGGACATTCAGCCTGAGGAAGGTTTCTGGCTTTTTCAATTGTTTTGAACAGGTCATTACCAGCCTCACCCTGTGCATTCCCACCGATTCCACGCACTCGCAACAGATCTTTCAAATTTTTTGGGGGATTGGAGACAATATCACGTAAAGCGAGGTCTTTGATCACCCACCCCCGTGGAATGTTTTGTCGTCTTGCTCTCCTCTCTCTCCATTCAACCAGACCATAAACCATTGCCATTCTCCGCGGCGTCATATTCCGCAACTTAAGTTTCCTGGCCTGTGTTTCTGGATTAAAAGCAAAACGTTGCGGATCAGAGAGGTCCAACATCTCCTCCGAAATCCAACTCGCCCTGCCTCGTTTGTTTATCTTCTCCGTAAGTCGCTCATATACCCGGCATAAATGAGTCACATCGGCGAGAGCATATTCTATGTCACGATTGCGCAACGGTCGTTTTGACCAGTCAACAATTTGTGAACTTTTATCCAATTGAGCTTTTGCGAGGGTTTTCACCAATTGAGCATAGGAAACCTGATCACCAAATCCGCATACCATGGCGGCGATCTGTGTATCAAAAATGGGTGAAAGTGCTAATTTGTATTCGTTCCAAAAAATGAGGAGATCCTGCTCAGCTGCATGAAACACCTTTACCATATCTGGATTTTTAAGAAATTGGATAAGGGGTGCAAGATCCATATCACTGAGTGGGTCAATGACAGCGGCATGAGATCCATGGGCAATTTGAATGAGACACAGCTCAGGGAAATACGTTTTCTCTGACAGGAATTCTGTATCCAGGGTCACATACCTGGGGTTTCCCAACGTTTCAATGAATGCCTTTAAGTCATGCGTCTTGGTAATTAACACTATATAAGTTCTCCTGATCTGTGTCGTTTATCGAAGCTGGTTGAATTCTGTTGAAGTAGAAGGTACACATTGGAAAGGTCACAGTGAATAGCTCAATCCCACACTCATGGACTCCTCCCCCAGTGGAACCCACTCAAAAAAGCTCGTGATTGACCCGCTACGAAATGCTCCACCTGTGACAACCTGATAGTGATGAATATCAGATCCCACTACCTTATTACTGTTGATTGCCCAGTTGACCGGTCCTGCGAACACCCGCAGACCTACGAATGGGAAATATGTGTTATCGACATTCCAGGTAGCCCTACCGCCCAGACGAAAATCCGATGAAAAATATTTGGAGGTCGTATCACTTGTTGGATCCACAGTTTTACTTGAAGATGCACTGGAATAAACAGAAAAATCCATGAACGGCCTGATGCCACCACCGGTTTGAAAGAGATATTCAATACCAAGTGCGAACAATCCCC